>JBBSVG010000423.1:0-3621 GCA_038233775.1 Bacteroidota bacterium
ACGCGCCGTCGAGGTCGCCCCGACCTTCGCCGCGCCGACGCAGAGCAAGCAATCAGCGCCGACCGCTGCCGAGCGCGACCTGACCCGAGCCACGTTCGAGGCGATCCAGCGGCGCGAGCAATTGCCCCGGTCGGCCGATCTGCGGCAAGCTGACGTGACCGCCGAGATCGTCCGCGAGGTCGCCGCCGCCTACGACGCCCAACGCCCGGCCCAGCAAACGCTCACGGGCGATGACCCGGCGCCCGATGTGGCCGAGTGGGTTCGGCGGACCATCGACCGGTTCATCGAGCACACCATCGATATCCCGCGCATCGTCCTCGTCCCGCGAAACGGCCAAGCGACCGATGCCTACGAGCCGTTCCAGTTGGATCTGAGCAGCGTGCGTCTGCGACCGGTCGAGGCACAGTTGGTCGGCCATGAGTTGGGCAGCAACACGAGGTTTCGGCTCGATCTGGCCGAGCGCACGGCGACCGAGACCCGAGACGAGGATTACCTCGTGCGCCACTTGATCGACTTCGACGACATCGCCTACGACCTGCACGCCGAGTTGCTCTACGATCTGGCCGGACAGATGGTCGCTCATCTGCACAGCTACTTGTCCGAAGACGACGCCCGCCGCGTGCTCGAAGGTCAGGGCAAGCTGCTGGCGCGGACCATCCACAGCCAGATGCAACCCCAGCGCACGCAGCAAGACAGCGAGTTCGAGGCCCGCGTCAGCAAAGGGTTCACCACGCTCCGAGCCAACCTGCTGCTAACCGACGGCGACGAGCCAACCCGCGACGTGCGGGCGCCGGTCGACGAAAAACGGCTGATCCGGGGAATGCTGTTCAGCGGGTTCAAACGCTGCCTCTACGCGGTGCAGAAGTTCGACTCGGACCCCGAACGCCGGTTCGCGCTCCTGCTCGAGGACGACCCGACGGTGCTGCGCTGGTTCAAACCGGCAGCGCGGCAGTTTCAGATCTACTACGCCCCGGAGCATCGCTACGAACCCGATTTCGTCGTCGAGACCGCGACCGACAAGCTGCTCTGCGAACCCAAGCGGGCGGGCGAGATCGACGATCCGATTGTTCAGCAGAAAGCCGCCGCCGCCCGACGCTGGTGCGAGCACGCCACGGCGCACGAACAGGCCCACGGCGGCAAATCGTGGCGCTACCTGCTCATCCCCGACACGGCGATCACCGCTTCCGCCACCCTCGCCGGTCTCGTCGCCCGGTTCAGCGCGTAGGCAACGCCGACTTGGATCGGTCGGCGAAAAGCCGTATCTTTGCGCCCCGTGGAACGGCGCCTGACCGTCGGCTGGAAGCTTCGGCCGGGTCATTCGGATTCGCCAACTGGCGCCGCCCTCCACCCCGCAGGCCTGTTGCGTCCCCATTGGACGGCCTGCCGGCACCGCTCGATAAGAGCGCACGCCACCGCGACGAGGTTCTACCAACCGCAGGAGTTTTCAGATGGCCCGCAGAACTGGACCCAAAGTCCGCGTCAGCCGCCGCTTGGGCGTGGCGCTGACCGACAAGGCCGCTCGCATCCTCGAGCGCCGCCCGAACATCCCCGGCCAGCACGGCACCAGCCGCCGTCGGGCGAAAGAGAGCGACTACGGTCGGCAGTTGAAGGAGAAGCAGAAGCTGCGCGAGTATTATGGCGTGATGGAGCGGCAGTTCCGGCGCTACGTCGCCGCCGCCCGCGCCGCGCCGGGCGTGACCGGCGATACGCTGGTCATCTCGCTCGAGAGCCGGTTGGACAACCTCGTCTATCGCTTGGGCTTCCAGCGCTCGGTCGATGGCGCCCGTCAGTTGGTCAACCACGGCCACATTCTGGTCAACGGCAAGCGCGTCGATATCCCGTCGTACCGCGTGTCGGTCGGCGACGAGATCGCGGTCAAGCCGGGCAGCCGGAACAACCCGATCATTCGGGAAGCCATCACGATGCCCCGCGCCGGGACGCTGTCGTACCTGGAGCTGAACAAGGCCGAGTTGAGCGGCAAGCTGATCGCCACGCCCGACCCGAAGGAAGTGCCGATTCAGGTCGATGTGCAGCAGGTCGTCGAGTACTACTCGAAGCTGATCTGACCTCGATTCGGTCCCCCCGCAGCATCCGACGGCGTTCCCGGTTATTTTGGGAACGCCGTCGTCGTGACCGCCCCTTTCACTTGATCGGTGAGCACATGAAGATCTACACGAAAACCGGCGACGAGGGCCAAACCGGCCTCTTCGGCGGACAGCGCGTCTCGAAGGCATCGCTTCGGATCGAGGCGTACGGCGTGGTCGATGAACTGAACTCGATTCTCGGCACCGTGCGGGCGCAGCTTGCGGCAAGCGTCCATCCCGATGCGGAGCTTGACGAGACGTTGGCGCTGATCCAGAACGACCTGTTCGTGCTGGGCGCCGACCTCGCCACACCGCTGCGGGCGCCCGGCGACGAGCCGACCGGCTGGGTGCCGCCGCGCATCGAAGCGAGCCACGTCGCCCGGATCGAGTCCGCCATCGACCGGGCCGACGGCGAGTTGCCGCCGTTGAAGCACTTCATCCTGCCCGGCGGGACGCTCGCGGCCGGGGCGCTGCACCACGCCCGCACGGTCTGTCGGACGGCCGAGCGGCGCACGGTCGCGCTGGCGCAGGAGGAGCCCATCGGCGAGCAGCCGGTGATTTATCTCAACCGGTTGAGCGATCTGCTGTTCACGCTGGCCCGACTCACCAACGAGCGCAGCGGGATCGACGAGGTCGAATGGCGCGTCCGTTCCTGAGCGACGCCGCCCCGAGCAGGCTGGGCGGGTGGGAGCCGACTGGCGCCGCAACCGGTGTCGGCTCGCTGCCGAACTGTGCGGTTTCGACGGCGCTGGCAGCGCTCGGCTACGCGCCTGAGTTGCCCTACGTCCCGCATCTGCCGGCCGCCACACCCGACGACGGGATGCTGGCCCAACTCGCCCCTGACGCGCCGTCGGCCGCCGCGTGGACAGAGTTGCCCGGCTATTTGGCCGAGCACCCGTCGCCGGCCGGTTGGCTGAAGTCGCAGGCCGTCGGTCCGCTGACCCTTGCCTTCACCGACGGCCGTGACCCGGCCGATCCGGCCGCCCTCGCAGCGACCATCGACCGGTGCGCCGCTTGGGCCGAGGCGGAAGCGCATCGCGTTGCAGCGACGGGTCTGCGCGGGATGCTCTGGTGGGACGAGCCATGTCTGGGTCTGCCGGACCTCAACGACGCGCTGGCCGATCCCGCCGTGGGATCGGCCTACGATGCGTTCTTGGACAACACCCGCGCGCTCGGCTGGGACGCAGTCGGCATCCACGTTTGCTCAGCGCCGCCGTGGCGCTGGCTGGTCGAGCGCTCGCCCGAGGTGCTGTCGGTCGATGCGTGGCGCTACCCGATCCACTCGGTCGAGGCGGCGCTGTCGGCCCGCGTGTTTCTCGCGTCCGGCGGGATCGTCGCGTGGGGACTCGTCCCGACCACCGACCGGCTGCCGTCGCTCGACGATCTGACCGAGCGGTTCGCCGAACTGGCCTTCTGCCTTGACCTCTCCCCCGCCGACCTGCTCCGCCGCTCGCTCTTGACGCCAAGCTGCGGCCTCGCGACGCTCTACCCCATCGACGCCGTCGCCCGCCTCGCCACCCTCACCGACCTCGTCGCC
>JBBSVG010000424.1:0-3607 GCA_038233775.1 Bacteroidota bacterium
CGATGGACTGCTTGACAACCGTTTGTGCCGAGCGCCTATTGCGCCGGTAGCACCGGCGGGGTGAAGGGTCCGAGCGGATTGATCGACGCGCTCGTGACCAGCCCCGCCTTGACCAGCATCCTCCAGGTTGCCGAACGAGGTGTTCCGCACAAGCCCCTGAGCCTCGGCCGTCCACCGGTGCAACGAATTCCCGCAGATCGGGCAGACGGATTCGCTGTCAGGGCACGGACGCAGCCGCGACCGGCGGCACGGGTGCGATGGACGGTGTATGAGATGACCGTGCGCGTCGTTTATTCCCATGCGTCCGCTGCCGACCCCAAAAAGGACCAACGGGCCACCTGCATCGCTCCTCGACCCCTGCTCAGGTCACGAAGACGCTCCCAGATGGAACGGACGGTCGAGCGCCTGTTCGCAGCGACCGCTGCCGATAGACGCGGATGGCGTCGGGCCGAGCGGATGCCGGATGAGCGACAGCGTCGCAGGCACTCCGCAAAGTGTCTAAGGTGTCACGCCCAAGGGATGGGCGGCACGTCACGGTGGAGAATCGGGATGCCGTCGGCTTGGATCGGCGCGGCCAGCCGGTCGAGCAGCGCGCAACCGACGAGCGCCCGCAGGTGCAGCCGAACGAGTCGCCAAGACAGCGACCGGGGCGAGACGCGCAGCCCAAGCGCCTCGACTTGTTGGAGATAGTCGGGCGCAAGCGTTGCACTCCGCAAGGCCGATTCGAGCATGTGCCGGACCATCGCGTGATAGGTCGGCACCGAATTCAACTCGATCAACGCCGAGCGGATGACGCTCGCGGCCCCAGCGAAATCGCCCGTTCCGTATGCGCTCCGCACGTCGCGGCCGATCCGGCGCACCGGCGGCATCGTGTAGCGACTGAGCGGTTCCGGCTCGACCTCGCTTCTGGCCTGAAACGTCGGGGCGAGCGACATCGAGACCATATCGAGCGCGACGACCGGAACGCCCGCCCGCTGAAACGACCGCGCCCGCCGGTCGATCCACCACGTTATGGGCAGGACGGCGAGCTGGTTGAGGATGAACAGCCGCGAGATTTTTTTCGAGGCGCCGCCGGTCAACCGGGCGTACTCGGGCAGCCGCGCCCGGTTGAGCGCGATGGCCTCGCGGATGTGCTGCTCGAAATGCGGCCCCGGCCCCACCATCGTCAGGCCGCGTCCGCTGCGGCGGCGGCGACGGTGCCGTCGGGTCGGTAGAGGATCGAGGTGAACGCCTCGTCGCCGAACAGCTTCCCGGCCAACCGCTGGACGTCGGCCGCCGTGACGGCGTCGAGCCCGACGGTGATCTCGTCGAGCGTCAGGTAGCGGTTGAAGTACAGTTCGCAGCGACCGAGCCGCGTCATCCGGCTCGACGTGCTCTCCAGCGACAGCATCAGCGAGCCTTTGACCTGGTTCTTCGTCCGGGTCAGCTCGTTCGGCGTGATCGGCTTCTCGACCAACCGACGCAGTTCGCGGACGATCAGATCGTGGCTCCGCTTCGCCTTCGACGGATCGGTGGCGATATAGACGCCGAACGCGCCAGCGTCGGACATCGTCGAGTTGAACGAATAGACGGCGTAGCAGAAGCCGTACTTCTCGCGGATGTTCTGGTGCAGTCGGCTCGACATCCCGCCGCCGAGCAGCGTGTTCAGCACGAGCATGACATAGCGGTCCTCGTCCGTCCCCGAGAGGGCGCGGGTGCCGATGACCAGATGCGCCTGCGAGATCGGCTTGCCGACCTCGACCGCACGGGCCGTCTTCCCTTCATCGGCCAGCGGCAACCGGAGCGAGCGCGGATCGATCTCCGGCTTCGGTCCCCGGTCGAAGTTGGCGTACTTCCGCGCCAGCCGGACGAGGTCGCGGTGGCGCAGGTTGCCAGCGGCGGCGAGGACCATCCGCTCGGGCCGGTAATGCGTGTCCACATACTCGGCGACCATCGGCCGGGTGAACGAGGTGATCGTTTCTTTGGTCCCGATGATCGGTCGGGCAAGCGGATTCGAGCCGAACAACTCCTGCTCGAACTGGTCGAAGATCAGGTCGTCCGGCGCGTCCTCGACCGCTTTTAGTTCCTCGAGAATGACCTGCTTTTCCTTCTCCAGATCGCGCTCGGCCAGCGTCGGCCGCTGGACCAGATCGGTCAGCACGTCCACGCCGCGATCCAGATGCTCGTCGAGCATTCGGGCATAATAGCAGGTGTGTTCTTTCGACGTGAACGCGTTCAGATACCCGCCACGCCCCTCGATGGTCTGGTTGATCTGATGCGAGCGGCGCTTCGAGGTGCCTTTGAAAACCATGTGCTCGAGCACGTGCGACAGGCCGTTCTCGGCGGCGCGTTCATCCCGCGAGCCGACATCGACCCACACGCCGAGCGAGACCGACCGGACCGACGGGATCGTCTCGGTCACGACCGTCAGACCGTTGTCGAGGGTGGTTTTTTCGTAGGCAAGACCGGCGGCGGAAGGTGTACGCAAGATCGGGATCGGCCAAAAGGTTGGCAAGCTGTCACAGGTTCGCCGCCCGACCGCAAACCCCGGCCCAAGCTCCCGAGCCTCGGGTTCGGTCGTATCTTGACGGCGTCCAACCCTTCGTCTGCCATGTCCCGACTCGCTGCTGCCGATCCCGCTGCCAGACGGCGTCTGACCGCCGTTCGCGGCTTGCACGACCCAGAGCCCGGCCCGGAATCGCCGCTCGATCCCGAGGCCGCCCCGCGGCGGGTCGAGATGGTCGCGGCGATCACCCGCGATGCCTATGCGTCGGCCGGGACGCCCATCGAGGTGCCCGATGAATGCCGACTTCCGCGACATCTTGTCCGCGTTAAACGACTCCGAGACTGAGTTCCTGCTCGTCGGCGCCCACGCCCTCGCCGTCTATGGTCGGGTGCGAGCGACGGGTGATCTCGACCTGTGGATTCGTCCCTCGATGGCGAACGCCGCCAGACTCCGGCGAGCGTTGCAACAGTTCGGCGCGCCGATCACCGGCCTCTCCGACGAAGACTTGGCGACGCCCGGCTTGGTGTTCCAATTCGGTCTGCCGCCCCGACGGATCGACCTGCTGACGGCCATCGATGGCGTATCGTTCGACGAAGCATGGCCCGAGCGACAGACCGTTCAGATCGCCGGGTTGACGGTGCCGGTCATCAGCCGCCGACACCTGTTGCGCAACAAACAGGCAACCGGACGCCCCCAAAATCTGGCCGATGCCTCGTGGCTCGACGCGCATCCCGGCTCGTAAACCCCGGCCCAATCTCCCATTCTTGCCGGGTGGTGCCAAGCTACCGTTCTCGCGTAACCCATCACTCCAAAGCATCCGACGGATGTTCCAGGGCTACGCCATCCTTGGCGTCCTGTTCCAGGAACGCACGATCATAGAGCGATATCTCGATTCCCAATCCAAGCTTACCGCACAGCATCAGCAATTCAGGCGGCAGATACTCGTTCTGATTGATGATCGACTCCGACAGCGTCGAGTAGAGCGCAAAGTCCACGAACGCGTAAAGAATCTCGTGCTCGCGTTGCACAGCCTCGATCTCTACGGCGTGTTCCGTAAGAAAAGTGATTGCGTCGTGAATTTGTGGCGTTAATTCATCCCAATCCTCGTCCGATACGTTGAAC
>JBBSVG010000425.1:0-3606 GCA_038233775.1 Bacteroidota bacterium
CCGGGCCACGCGACGACCTCGTGCATCACTTCATCGCGACCAAACCCGACGGCCGCACGGGTGAACGGAACGGCTTGCTCGAGGTAGGTCAGCAGCCGGTCGAGGACTTCGTCGCGGTCGAGCGTGGCCGAGAGGGCGCTGGTCAGGTTGTAGAGCGTCTCGGTCCACTGTCGCGACTGCGTCTCGGCGGCGAGCAGGCTGTCGGTCACGCTGACGAGATCGGCCGTCCGCTTCTCGACCAATTGCTCGAGCCGCTTCTCGTTGGCCGCGATGCTCCTCACCCGCAGCCGGTAGCCGACGATGCAGATACCGAGAATGGCGAGCGTGCAGAGGGCGAGAAACAGCGGCGTTTCGTAGAAATGCGCCCGCACGACCAGCGGCAGCGAGGCGCCGCGCTCGTTCCAGACGCCGTCGTTGTTCGCCGCCAGCACATGAAAGGTGTAGCGCCCCGGCGGGACGTTGGTGTAGTAGGCGATGCGCCGGGTACCGGCCTCGATCCACTCTTGGTCGAGCCCTTCGAGCATGTAGCGAAAGCGGACCCGAGAGGCGGCCAGCAGGCTGAGCGCGGTGTAATGCAGCTCGAAACGGCGCTGCCCGGCCTCGAACGTGAGCAACTCGCCGGCTGGCAGCGTCAGGTCGTCGATCTGGGCCGATTGGATCGCCACCGGCGGCGGGTGCGGATTGGTCGAGATCTGCGCCGGATCGACCACGCCGATCCCCTCGACGGTCGGGAACCACAACCGCCCGTCGCGAGCCAGCCAGCCCGACGGCTGGAAGCCGCCGTTGCACTCCGCTTTCGGCAGCCCGTCGGCGGTGCCGTAGGCGAACGCGGTGACGCGCTGCACCCGTCCGTCGAAGAAATCAAGCAACTCCGAGTGTCGGACCCGAGACAGGCCCCGGTTGCTCGTCATCCAAACGTTGCCCTGCCGGTCGGGCTGAATCAGCGAGACGACATCGTCGAACAGCCCGTCGCGCCGGGCGAGCGTGACGATCCGCTCGTCTTTCAGCCGCGAGAGGCCGCCGCCGTAGGTGCCGATCCAGACGGCGCCCGACGAGTCGGCGTAGAGCGCGCGGACATCGTTCGAGCCCAGCCCCTCTTGGGTCGTGTAGGAGCGAATCCGGCCCGACGGGTCGAGCCGCGACAGACCACCAGCGGTGGCGATCCAGACGATCCCGCGCTCGTCCTCGACGACGGCGCGGACCCAGTTGCTCGGCAGCCCGTCGCGGGCGGTGTAGGTTTTTTTGAACCGCCCGTCGCGGTAGCGAGCGAACCCGCCGTTGTAAGTGCCGACCCAGAACCCGCCGCCTCGGGCGCGGGACAGCGACAGGACGACGTTGTCCGGCAGCCCGTCGGCATCGGTAAATCGGGTGAAATGACCGTTCGGCTCGCGGCGGAACAGCCCCTGACCGTAGGAACCGGCCCAGATCGTCCCGTGCTCGTCCTCCAGCACCGCCCAGATGCAGTCGTTGGTCAACCCCGATTCGGCGCCGTAGGTGACGATCTGCCCGTCGGGACCGATCCGCGTCAGCCCGCCGCAGTTGGTCCCGACCCAGATCGCGCCGTCGTGGCTCTCCGTCACGGCCAGCATCGGCTCGACGCGGAAGCCGTCTCGGGCGGTATAGACATGGACGGCGGCTGGCTTCATCCGCACCAGTCCGCCGCCGTCGGTGCCGATCCAGACGGAGCCTTCCACGTCCTCATAAACCGACAGCACCCGCTTGCCGACCGGGCGATTTCGCAGCGGGTAGGAACGCAAGCGACCGTCGGCGCCGACTCGGGCCAGTCCGGCGCCCGTCGCGACCCACAGCCGACCGGTCGGGGTGGCGGCCAGATCCTCGATCACGCCGGTCGGCAGCCCGTCTTCGGCCAAATAGCTCGAGCGATGAGCGGTCGGCCAGCCGAAGACGCCATCGCCGGCGGTGCCGATCCACAGCCCGCCATCGACGGCGTTGCACAGGCTCATGATCGGCCGGTCAGTCTTGCCGTGCAGGACAAAGTGCGTCAGCCGGTCGCCCCAGACGCGGGTCAGCGTGATCCCGGCCCCGGCCCAGACGACGCCATCGTCGCCCGCCACGACCGCGCCGACGACGTTCGAGCCGAGCCCATCCTTCGTCGTGAATGCGGTGAAGCGACCCGACTCGTAGCGGACGAGTCCGCCGCCCTGCGTCCCGATCCACATGCGACCGAACCGGTCGCCGGCCAGCGAGAGGATGACATCGGCCGGGAGCCCATCGGCTCGGGTGAAGGTGGTGAAGCGGCCGCCCTGCATCCGGGTCAATCCGCCGCCCTCGGTGCCGATCCACAGGCGACCGGCCCGGTCGGCGGCCAGCGCCAGAATCCGGTTGCTGCCGAGTCCCGGTGTGTTCGAGCGGTTGAAGACGGTGAACTCGACCCCGTCGAAGCGGACCAGACCGTCGAAGGTGCCCAGCCAGAGGTAGCCGTCGGTGGTGCGGCAGATGGCCGTGATCGAGTTCTGCGGCAGCCCGTCGTCGGTCGTCCACCCTTCCTGAACGTAGCCGATGCTGTCCAACGGCGCGGCCAGCGGGGCGACCTGCCGGGCCGTTGCTGGTCGCACCAGCAGACCCGTCAGCAGGGCGACGAGCAGCAGCAGGCGATACCGCGAGCCGATGAACAGGGAACAGGGGGCCATATCGGAGAAAAAACCGATGGGTCCAGCCACGCCAATGGCGTCGGAAGTCGTCCGACGGGAGGAGATAGGCGCAGGCGGTCAGGCGGACCGAGCGCGCCGGTGAAGCGGGGGTGACCGAGAAGATACGCGATGGGGCGAACCGGTGCAACAACGGTTCGCCCCATCGCCTTTATCCCTCCGTCCGCAGCACTTCGAGCGGCGAGCGGTCGTACACGCCGCGACTGTCGAGCAGCCCGACGGCCAGCACCAGCGCCGGGACCAGCACAGCGGCGACGGTCAGCGGACCAAGCGCCGGGGTGAACGTCGCGCCGAACAGGACGTATCGGGCCAGCGCCCAACCGGCGACGAGCGAGAGCACCAGCCCCGTCACGGTCGCAAGGGCGCCGAGGGCCAAATACTCGACCGTCAGGATCGCCAGCACTTGGCGGCGGGAGGCGCCAAGCGTCTTCAGCAGCACGCCTTCGCCGACCCGCTCGAGCCGACTGACCAGCACCGCGCCGATCAGCACAACCACGCCGGTGAGGATGCTGAACAGCGCCATGAAGCGGACGACGAGCGTGACGCGGCCGAACACTTCATCGACCGTTCGCAGGACGAGGCTCAGGTCGATGGCCGAGACGCTCGGGAACTCGGCCGCCAGCCGACGTTGCAGCGCGGCCGTCGCCCCGGCGCTGTCGGCCCGAGCGGTCAGCACACCGGTCTGCGGCGCACGTTCTAACACACCGGCCGGGAAGACAATAAAAAAGTTCGGTTGCACGCGGCGCCACTCGACGGCGCGAATCGAGCCAACCGTCGTCCGCACCGGCACGCCCTGCACGTCCCAGACGAGCGAATCGCCGAGTCCGATCTTTAAATCACCGGCGAGGTCTTTCTCGACCGAGATCGGCGCCGCAGCGGCCAGATCGGCGACGCGGCCGGTGAACGTGCCGTCGATGAGCGTCTCGGTCGCGGTCAG
>JBBSVG010000426.1:0-3605 GCA_038233775.1 Bacteroidota bacterium
AAGGACCGCATCCTCGCCGCCTGCCGCTGGGCGTACGACGCCGGGTTTACCTACTTGGTCGATGTGTTCGGCGTGGACCGGTACACCGAGGAAGAGGAGCGGTTCGAGGTCGGCTACAACTTGGTCAACCTCGACACCCACGAGCGGCTGCATCTGAAGCTCTACGCCGACGAGGGCGAGCCGGTCGCGAGCGTGACGAGCATCTACCCCGGCGCCAACTGGCCCGAGCGCGAGACGTTCGATATGTACGGCATCCCGTTCAGCGGCCACCCGGACCTGCGGCGGATGTATATGCCGGAGGGCTATCTCTATTATCCGCTGCGGAAGGATTATCCGCTGATGGGCATTCCGGGGGCGATCCCGATCCCGGAACCGTACGTCGAGCCCATCGACCCGACCCGCAAGCCGGCCAAGCAGGAGGATCTCCGATGAGCGCATTCGGTGGCGGCAGCCTGCCGCTCGAATCCCCGCCGACCAGTCGCGGCATCGCGCCCGACGAGTTGTTGCCCCGGACGCCTGCGCCCCCGCAGAAGTCGCTCTATCAGGTGCTCGAGGACACCAACACGTTCGTCAGTGACGAGGACACCCTCGAGCACGAGATGACGCTGAACATGGGTCCACAGCACCCGGCGACCCATGGCGTGCTCCGCGTGGTGCTGAAACTCGACGGCGAGACGATCACCAACGCCATCGCCGAACTCGGCTACCTCCACTCCGCCAAAGAAAAGATCGCGGAGAACAAGGGGTACATGGAGTACATCCCGTACATGGACCGGATCGATTACCTCGGTCCGTTCTCGAACGAGGTGGCGTGGTGTCTGGCGGCCGAGAAGCTCGGCAGCATCGAGACGCCGGAGCGGGCCAAGTGGCTGCGGGTCATCGGCTGCGAACTCGCGCGGTTGCAGGCGCATCTGCTGTGGATGGGCGCGATGGTGATGGATACCGGCGCCCTGACCGTGTTCCTCTACGCCTTCCGCGAGCGCGAGAAGCTGTACGACATCTGGGACGAGTGGGCCGGGCAGCGGTTCCACCCGTCGCATTGCCGGATCGGCGGCGTCGCCAACGACCTGACGCCCGACACGCTGACCGGGATCAAGACGTTCTGCACGAACTTCAAGCAAGAGCTGCGCGACTGGAAAGGGCTGTTGCTCAGCAACCGGATCTTCGTCGAGCGGTTGGAAGGCGTCGGCTATCTCGACAAGCCGACCTCGCTTGCGCTTGGGATGACGGGTCCGAACATCCGCGCCTGCGGCGTCCCTTATTACATCCGCTTGACCGAGCCGTATCTGATCTACGACCAGGTCGATTTCGACCTGCCGACGGCGACCGGGTGCGACGCGATGGCCCGCTTCTACGTCCGCATGGAGGAGATGGCCCAATCGGTTGCCATCATCGAGCAATGTCTGGAGAAGATGCCCGCCGGTCCGGTTCGCTCCGACAACAACAAGAAGGCGATCCCGTCGAAAGGCGCCATCTACTCCGGGATGGAGGAGATGATCCACGACTTCATGCTCGTCAACAACGGCTTCATGCCGCCGATGGGCGAGGTCTATCACGCCATCGAGGCGCCGAAAGGCGAGCTGGGCATCCATCTGGTCAGCAGAGGGACTGGCTCGCCGTGGCGGGCGAAGATCAGGACGCCGAGCTTCCAGAACCTCCAGGCGCTCGGACCGATGATGCAGGGCGAGATGCTGGCCGACACGGTCGTCATCATCGGCTCGGTCGATCCCGTCATGGGCGAAGCCGACAAGTGAGCCGCTGCCACCGGCCCGATCTTACTCCATTGAACCGTCCCGCCGCATGACGACCGACTATTCGTTTACCGACGACGAGCTGCAGCGCATTCAGGGCTTCATCGGCCGCTACCCGGACAAGCGGGCGGCGGTCATGCCCGCGCTGTGGTTGGCGCAGGAGAAGTTCGGCTGGCTGCCGCAAGCGGCGATCAAGGCCGTCGCGACGGCGATGGAACTGCCGCCAGCGCATGTCTATGGCGTGGCGTCGTTCTACACGATGTACTACAAGGAGCCGGTCGGCAAGTACCACTTGCAGGTCTGCACCAACATCTCGTGCTGGCTGCGCGGCTCGAATGCCATCGTCGAACACCTGTGCAGCACGCTCGGCGTTGGTCGCGATGTGGTTACAGGCGACGGACTGTTTACGATCAGCGAGGTCGAGTGTCTGGGCTCGTGCGGCTCGGCGCCGATGCTGCAAGTCGGCCATGTCTATCTCGAAGGGCTGACGAACGACAAGGTGGACGAGATCGTCCGCTTGCTCGCCGCCGGAACCGATCTCGACGCGCTCGCGGCGCAGATGCGGCCCGACTGGGGCGCGACGATCCACGATGCCCAACCGGCCGACAACTGGCAGCGGGCCGGTGCCGCACCGCCAGCCGATCCGAAAGCGGTCGCTGCAACGTCGGGCTACGGCGCCTCGCAATCGAAGGACACGGGCAGCGCAGTCAAGCAGACCGGCGGACCGGTGACGGGCGGACCGGTCGAACTCGCTGGCAAGCAGATGGCGCAGGGTATCGTCAGCGGCGACTCGCACGCGGCGAAGGAAGCGCAGGGGCAGCACGGTGGCGCAACCAAAACCGCCGGGGCGCAAACGCACAACCCCGAGACGGCCAAGCCCGAGGGGACCGCGATCACCTCGCCGGACAACCAGACGATCTCCAGCGGTTCGGAGCCGACCTGGACCGGCGGCGACGGCTCATCCAGAGGCGGCCAGAACGGTCAGCCGGTCACGCCGCCGACGAACGACAATCAGGGCAAGACCGACGAGCGCGGCGGCCAGAAGCACTAACCGGGATTCTGAAAGATGGCGACCTACGAACCGAGCATCCTGCGGAACGTCCCGAACCTCAACCGGATCGACGTGTACGAGGCGCAGGCCGACGGCTATGCCGGGCTGCGTAAGGCGCTGTCGATGGACCCGGCGGCGGTGATCGATCAGGTGAAGAAGTCCGGCCTGCGCGGTCGCGGCGGCGCCGGTTTCCCGACCGGGCTGAAGTGGTCGTTCATGCCCAAGACATCGGACAAGACGAAATATCTCGCCTGCAACGGCGACGAGGGCGAGCCGGGGACGTTCAAGGATCGGCAGATCTTCGACCTGAATCCGCACCTGTTCGTCGAAGGCGCGACCATCGGCGCTTTCGCGATGGGGTGCGCCGCGATCTACGTCTATATTCGCGGCGAGTACGTCCCGCAGATCCACTCGCTGCAGCGCGCCATCGACGAAGCGTACGCGAAAGGGTATCTGGGCCAGAACATCATGGGTTCGGGCTACTCGGTCGAGATGCACGTCCACAAGGGGTCCGGCGCGTACATCTGCGGCGAAGAAACGAGTATGCTCAACTCGCTCGAGGGCGAGCGGCCGTACCCACGCAACAAGCCGCCGTTTCCGGCCCAGTCCGGTCTGTGGAACTCGCCGACAACGATCAACAACATCGAGACGCTGGCTTCGGCCGCGCTCGTCATGCAGAAAAGCGCCGAGTGGTTTGCCGGGATCGGCGCCGAGAAGCACCCCGGCCCGGTGCTCTACGGCATCTCCGGCCACGTCAACAAGCCGGGCGTGTTCGACCTGCCGACCGGGATGCTGATCGAGGA
>JBBSVG010000427.1:0-3603 GCA_038233775.1 Bacteroidota bacterium
CCCGCACCGCTCGGGCCGACCGGGCCGCCCCGGCCCAGACCGCCGCGCTCGAGCGGGAGCACCTGCCCCGCCGCGCCGCCGAGGCCGCGGCCGAGACCGCCCGCACGCTCCGCCGGGCCGACGAGTTCCGCGAACTGGTCATGTCGAGCGCCGCCAACGCGATCTGCGCCATCGATCTCGAAGGCAAGTTCACGCTGGTCAACCGGCAGATGAGCGAGCTGAGCGGCTACACCACCGAGGAGATGATCGGCCGCTCGTGGCGGTTGCTGGTCGCGCCCGACGAGCAGGAGCCCATCGCCATCCGATTCCGTAGCGTGTATGAGCATCGGGTGCCGGCCACGCAGGTCGGGGCAAACGTGCTCCGCCGCGACGGCCGGATCGCCATCGTCATGCTCTCGCTCGCCCCGTTGCTGGTCGATGACCAGTTGGTCGGTTTCGTCGGCGCAGCGGAAGATATTACCGAGCGGAAAGCGGCAGCGGCGCAACTGTCGCGGATGGCGGCGGTGATCGAGCAGTCAAGCGAGTCGATCCTGATCACCGATCCCGACGGCGCCATCGTTTACGTCAACCCGGCCTTCGAGCGGGTCAGCGGCTACACGGCGGCCGAGGTTGAGGGGCGCAACCCGCGTCTGCTCAGAAGCGGTCAGCACGACGCCGCGTTCTTCTCGTCGATGTGGCGCACGCTCCGCGCTGGCCGGATCTGGCAGGGCGAGATCGTCAACCGACACAAGTCGGGCGGGGAGTACGTCGAGGACACGACGATCCTGCCGATCAAGGACGCCTCGGGCCAAATCCTCCATTTCGCCGCCGTCAAACGCGATATTACCCTAACGCGGCAGCTCGAGGAGCAGCTTCGTCAGTCGCAGAAGCTCGAGGCCATCGGTCAGTTGGCCGGCGGCATCGCCCACGATTTCAACAACATCCTGACGGTCATCAGTGGCTACGCCGGACTGGCGCTCCTGCGGACACCGGCCGGTAGTCCCGTCTGGGGCTACGTCCACGAGATCAAGAAAGAGGGGGCGCGAGCGGCGAACCTGACCCGGCAACTGCTCGCCGTCAGCCGCAAGCAGCGGATCGAGCCGCGTCCGCTCGATCTGGCTTTCGTGCTGACCGACCTGCACCAGTTGCTCATCCGGCTGATCGGCGAGGACATCTCGCTCGACGTCGCTAGGCCCGAGCATCCGTGCTGGATCAAGGCCGATCCGAGCCAGATCGAGCAGGTGTTCGTTAATCTCGTCGTCAACGCCCGCGACGCGATTCGGAGTCGGCCGACGACGCCCGCTGGCGCCGATCCGACCGGTCACCACGAGCGCTCCGTCACGATCCAGACCGCCTCGGTCGAACTCGACGAGCGGGCTGCCGGGCGCCCCGTCGGCTCGGCCGTCGGACCGCACGTCCTGATCACGGTCACCGACACGGGCATCGGGATGGGGCGCGACATCATGAAGAAGATCTTTGAACCGTTCTTCACCACCAAACCGGTCGGCCAGGGCACCGGCCTCGGCCTTGCGACGGTCTATGGGATCGTCAAACAGAACAACGGTTCGATCCTCGTCAACAGCGAGCCGGGCGTCGGGACGACGTTCCGCATCTACTGGCCGGCGACGCCACCGGCCCCGTCGGTCGGCGTCGAGCGGCTCTCGTCGCGTCCGGTCGTTGGACAGATAGACGACCTGATCGGTGGCGGCGAGCGCATCCTGCTTGTCGAGGACGAGGACGCGGTGCGTCGCTTTGCCTCGGACACGCTGTTGGCTCTCGGATACCGCGTCGTTGAGGCCGCCGATGGGGTCGAGGCCCTGGGCAAGATCGAGGCGACCGAGCAGCCGTTCGACCTCGTCTTCACCGATCTCGTCATGCCGCGCATGGGCGGCGAGGCGCTGGCCGGGCAGATCGCCGAGCGGATACCCTCCCGACCGAAGCTGCTGTTCGCCTCCGGCTATGGCGACATCGCCCCGGAAACGCCGCGCACGGACGGTGTGCTCTATCTGCCCAAGCCGTATGCCGTCGAAGCGCTCGCCCGCGCCATTCGGCTCACCCTCAGCGGCAATCCCACCGAGACAACCGCCATCCGCCCCAGGCGTCGCCCAGCATCGACCTGAGCAAGCACACGGCGTGGCAGAAATGGAACGCTCTCAGGAAAATGAAGCCTTCTGTTCGGATCTCCGCATTGAGAGCCAGATCAGCCCCAGCAGCCCCAGCGCGACGATCCCACCGTACAGGAAAGAACCCGTGGCGTAGCGGGTGCCGAGGAAGCCGGCCAGCGGGTAGGCGAAGGCCCACCATAGGTGGCTCCAGGCGAAGTGTGCCCCGTAGACACGGCCCTGGAACTCATCCGGCGTCTGCTCGGCGATGAGGGTCTGGGTGGACAGGTTCACCCAGTTCTGCCCGGCCCCGGCCAGCAGCCAGAGCACCATCAGCAGGTAAAGGTCGGTGCGATTGGCGGGCAGCACGGCCACGGTCGTGACCAACGCCCCCACCAGCACGAAGGTCGTCTGGGCCATCCGACGGGCCAAGCTGCCTGCCAACAAAGCAGCTGCCGTGGCCCCGATCCCGAAGGCGGCCATCACCCAGCCGTACTCCGCATCGCCCAGCGTCAGTTTGCCTTTGACGTAGCCGACGGTGTTGACCAGGATCAGCGCCCCACTCACGGCCGCGACCAGCTCCAGCAGCAAGGCGTAGCGCATCGGTCCATTGCCCCACAGGCGGCGCGTGCCCAGCAGCAGGTTGGGGACCGTGATCCGCTTGTCGTCGCCCCCCTCCGTCTCGCTGCGCAACCGGGCCGGGAGGGTGAGGATCAGCACCGCCGAGATCAGGAAGGTGGCCGCATCGACGAAGAAGATGTTGCGCGCCCCCAGCACGACCGCCACCGCTCCGGCCAGCCCCGGACCCAGCACGCCGAGCAGTTCGTAGGTGGCCCCCGACAGGCTGATGGCTTGCGGCAGCTCCTCATCGGTCGTGACGGCCGGGACGGTCGCCTGAAACGTGGGGGTGAAGAACGCGGTGAAGGCGTTGATGAGTAACATCAGCCCGTACACCTGCCACACCTCGGTCACGAACGGCAGCAGCCCAATGACGACCATCCGCACGACATCGGCCGTGACGAGGATGACCTTGCGGTTGAGCCGGTCGGCCAGCAGCCCGGCCAGTGGCGAGAGCACCACGAAGGCGGTGACGCGCAGGGTCAGGGCAAAGGCGAGGATGCCGGCTGATTCCGCCCCGCCCAGCTCGAAGGCCAGCAGCGCCAGCCCCACCCAGGTCAGGGCATCGCCCAACAGGCTGGTGGTCTGGGCAAGGTAGAGCCGGGCGAACACGGGGTTTCGCAGGCTTCTGAACGGGGCGAGAAGGGCACTGGATGCCATGATTCGGAACTCCACGGGGGACGCAGGCCGAGGCCCGTTGGGATGGGAACGAGCCTGCCTGGGGTTGGGGGGCTACTCTGCGGCGTTCTTGAACTTGCTCAGCAGCGAGTAAGCCCCTTCGGTTGCGTATCGGGCCGTGGAATCGACCGCCGCGCCCGTGGGGATGAACACCTCGCTGTACCCGTCGGCCGTCTCGCCCCGTCGAACTTCCACCATGAGAAAGGCTTGCGTGCCCGACGTATCG
>JBBSVG010000428.1:0-3585 GCA_038233775.1 Bacteroidota bacterium
AGATCGGTCAGGTCGGCGACGAACGTCAGGTTCGCCGTCTTGCTCTCACCGGGGCGCTGACGGTTGAAGTAATCGGTCGGGATCACATTCGCGCCAGCGTGGACCATATACGTCCGGTTCGGATCGTCTTCCCAGCCGTCGCCAGCGGCCGAGACGATGACGAACTTGTAGTTGATCGTCTTGTTGACAAGCGAGTCGGGCAGCGTCTTCGTCAACCGATAGACGTCGGCGCTGTCGGCCGACTGCGTCAGCGCGTCGGCGTTGCCGGCCCAGCCGTTGAAATCACCCCGGACGATGATCTGGTCGCCCGATTTGAACTTGCTGAGCGTCTTCTGCACCCCGAGGTTCACCGAGAAGGTGACCGTTGCCGTCTGCGCCCGAGCGGCCGGGGCCGCGACGAGCAAGAGGGCCATGATCGCCCCCAGCCAACTGTAGAACTTGAGTTTCATCCGTCTCCTCACGAGCTTAAATAAGAAACAAAGACAGTTACCACTGCATTCGCTCACGGTGCGTCCCGAAAGACGTTCGGTGAGTTGCGCGGGCCGACACCGGGTGGAGTCAAGTCGCGCGCCGCGCGTTCGGCTGAACGCGAGTCCGGTTCATTCACCTCCCACCGGGCAAGCCCCGGTCCGCTGCTGACTGAACGATTAGAATTGAACCCCGACCGACAGCCACTGCGGCGCGTTCAGGTTGCGAAACGTCTGATAAGCGTAGTCGAAGGTGAACGTCACGTCGTACAGCTTCTGCTGCACGCCGGCGCCGAGGGTCAGCCCCTCGTCGCTCTCCGGCAGGAACAGGTTTTTGTAACCCGCCCGGAGAAACAGGATTTTGTTCCAGCCGTATTGCGCCCCGAGATTCAAACTCTCTGCCTGATCCGTCGGGTGGCTGGCGTCGACGGCGAGCAGGAGTTCGTTCTGCTCGCTCGAGACTGGCAGGTAGCTGACGCCGATGTTGAAGGCCAGCGGCATGTTCCACCGCTGCGTGTTCAGCATCGTGCTGCCGTCGTCGTCTCGGGCCGGGTTCTCGGTCGTGACTGGCTGCAACAGGTCATTGCCGGTGACGTGGGTCTTCGAGCCGAAGTTTGTCATGCTCGCCGCCAGCGTCACGCCCCGGAACGGCGTCTTGAACAGCATCCCCAATTCGAACGCGTAGGCGCTGGCACTGGATTGCGAGATCGATTCGCGCAGGTATTTCCCGCTGCCGCCCAAGCTGAACGCGTCTGTCAGCGATTTGGCGTACGAGAGTTGGATCGAGACATCGTTCGGGCTGAACGTCCGGCCGCTGCCGAACTCCCCGTCCGGCGTGGCGTCGGAGGTGTACTCGATGTTGCCGTAGCGCACCGAGGTCACGCTGACGCCGACCGCACCGGCGTTGCCCAGGTTGACCGAGCCGCCGACCCAGTCGAGCTTCGAGTCGACGAACCAGTTGGCGTGGTCGACCTGAACCCTCGTGCCCGAGAGCCGGGTCAACCCGGCCGGGTTCCAGAACAGCGTCGTCAGGTCGTTGGCGACGGCCAATTGTCCGCCGCCCATGCCGACGGCCCGTGCGCCGATCCCGATCCGCGAGAACGCCATCGCGCTCGTGCCGACCTTGTCCTGCGCCTGCGCCGAGCCTGTGAGGCCAAGCCCCACGCCCGCTGCGGCGAGCGTCCCGGCCAGCCGCCGGGCGATCCGCTCCATCTGTTGCGCTGTCATACGTGTATTGCCTTGGCTTAGCGGTGCCGGTCGCGGTTAGCGGATGATGGCGAACTTGCCGGTGCGCTCGGTGCCGTCGAGCGTTTTGACATGGTAGAAATAGACGCCGAACGAGACATCGAGCCCTTCGCGGGTCGTCAGGTTCCAGCGCAGGTCCGAGCCGAACGTGTTGCCGGTGCCCTGCGTCAGCGTCTGGATCAGTTCGCCCCGAGCGTTGTAGATGCGGATCGTCGCCCCGAGTGGGACGTTGGTGAACCGCAGCACATTGTTGTTGACGCCGGTGCCGCCGGTCTTGATCTCGTAGGACGAGCGGACGACGTACGGGTTCGGCACCACCTTGATCTGGTTGAGCGAGGCGTTGGCAACTGCGTTGTTCACCGTCGCCGCTTCGCCCGTTTGCAGGACGAACACATCGCCGGTGCGGAACGGCTTGCTTGTCTCGATCACGAGCTGTGCCCCGTTGGTCGGCGCCACACGGTCGACGATGTTCGCGCCCGGCTGCAACGACCAAGTGACGACGTCCATCGAGTCGGTGCGACTGCCCGGCTTCGGGTACCGCTCGATGAAGATGATGATGTCGTCGATATCGAACCGATTCGGGTCGCCGCCGCCGTCGATGAAGCTGAACCGGACCGGCTTGTTCCGCGTCCGGTCATAGACCGAGACGTTGACCGGTTGACCGGGGAACAGCTCGCCGTCGATCACCAGATCGGACGAGCGACCGGTCAGCTGCGCGAGGAACGTCACGACATAATCGCTCGGTGCGGCCACGCCACGGGTCGTCACGCCCAGATCGAACGGCGTCAGGCTCGGCAGCGTGTAGAGCGCGGAGTCGGCTTTCGTCGTGTAGTAGCGGTCGGTCACGGCGACAGCCTTCGCGTTCTCGATCTCAAACTGAATCCCCGTCGCCGCGCTGCCGATGGAGTCGCCGGCGGCGTTGTTCAGCCGATACTGCGCGGCCAGATCGGCGAGGCCTGTCAGGTCGTGCGAGTGCAGCAAGACCGGCACATTGCCGCCGTTGGTCACATCGTAGAGCGAGTACGAGGTCGTGATGCGCGGCAAGACCTTGTCGAGTCCGCGATAGGTCGTGTCGCTCGGCAGGATGCTCGGGTCGTTCGAGGCGTCGTAGAAGCGCACCTCGTACTTCGCGTTCGGCCGAATCCGGCGCGGGTCGATCAAATGCGCGCTGACGGTGCCGGTGCCGGCCGTGCCCGGCGTCCGGGTGAGCGAGTCGCCGATGGCCGGCGCCTGGTAGCCCGGCGCGTAGCGCTGCGGCGTCACCTGGACGACGTTCTTGTCGGTTGCCACCCGACCAAACCGGTCGCGCGAGGCGAATTTCGTGTTCTCCGACGGGTAGATGCCGCGCTCCTGCGCGCCCCGGTCGTACGACACGACAGCATAGTAGTAGGTCCGCCCGTTCTGCACCGTGCTGTCGGTGTAGGTGAAGCGCAGCCCGGTGTTCGCGCCCAAATAGTACGGCGCGCCTTGAACCTGATCGGCCAGCCCACCCTGCGGCGTGAAGAACTGATCGACGCCCTCGGGACCGTTGATCACGTCGAACTGGGCAATCGACCGGTCGCGCGACGGGTTGCCGTAGATGTCGCTGACCGAGCGGATGTCATTGAACGACGGATCTTCCGAGCGGTAGATCTTGAACCCCTCGAAGTCCTTCTCGCCGGTCAGCGGATCGACATCATCCACGCCGCCACGGGTCCAGTAGAGCGTCACCTTCCGGTCGGCCGGGACGGCAACGACGGTCGGGTTCGCCGGCGGACGGGCGAACAGGTAGTTCGAGTCGTAGATCTGCTGCACCCGCGCCTTGTTGCGGATGATGTCGCGCAGATCGACACCATAGACGAGCGAGAGCGACATCCGCTCCGTCGCCCCGGCC
>JBBSVG010000429.1:0-3582 GCA_038233775.1 Bacteroidota bacterium
CCCGCTCCAACTCTATGCAGGGGCTCCCACAAACCAACCCGCCCTTCCACCCTTATTTGCGCTGGTTCGCCGGCCGGGTTCAAGTACCGAGAACGGGCCGGTTATTTCTTCTTGAACAGGTTCGAGAACAGCGAGATGACGAACAGGACGAGCAGACCAAACAGGATCAGCACCGCCAGCCCCTTGATGAGCTTGAAGACGAAGCCGAGCAGCATCAGTCCGATGATCGCGACGGCGACGAGGACGATCCAGTTGCGGACGGTGCGCGGTTGCGGCAGTTGGGTAGCCATGTGAATGCTCCGATGATGAACGGGAGGAGACGACTTTGGCCTCTTACGGACCGGCGGCGCGGCGGTTACAGCCCAAGCCGGTCGCGGATCGGACCGAGCAACGCCGGGATGGCCGGTTTCAGTTCGGCGCCGAGCGCGGCCGTGTCGGGGTCTTTCAACCCGTTGCCGGTCACGGTGGCAACCACGACCGAGCCCGGCGGCAACGGCGACCGCGCGGCGCGTTTGAGCAGCCCGGCAATCGGCGCGGCCGAGGCCGGTTCGCAGAAGATGCCCGCTTCCCGAGCGAGTCGGCGTTGCGCGGCGAAAATCTCCCAATCGGACACCGCTTCAATCGCGCCGCCGGAGTCATCTCGCGCCTCAATCGCGCCGTCCCAAGACGCGGGCCGACCGATTCGAATCGCCGTCGCGATGGTTTCGGGATGATCGACCGGATGCCCGAGCACCAGCGGCGCGGCGCCTTCGGCCTGAAACCCGAGCATGACCGGCAGCCCCTCGCCGGTAAGGGCCGCGACCTCGCGGTAGCCGCGCCAGTGGGCCGTGATGTTGCCCGCGTTGCCGACCGGCAGCGCATGGTGCGTCGGCAGCCGGCCGAGTTGCTCGTGGATCTCGAAGGCGATGGTTTTCTGTCCCTCGATCCGGTCGGGGTTGATCGAGTTGACCACCGCGACGGCGCCCGTCTCGCCCAACTGTCGAACGATCTCCAGCGCTTGGTCGAAGTTGCCGTCAATCTCGACCACTTCGGCGCCGTAAATAAAGGCTTGACTCAGCTTGCCGAGGGCGATTTTGCCTTTGGGCAGGACGACGATGCATCGCAGCCCGGCCCGAGCGGCGTAGGCGGCGGCCGAGGCCGACGTGTTCCCGGTCGAGGCGCAGATGACCGCTTTCGCCCCGCGATATTTCGCCAGCGTGACGGCCATCGTCATCCCGCGATCCTTGAACGAACCGGTCGGGTTCAGCCCTTCGAACTTGACGTACAGTTCAACGTCGCCGCCGAGCGCTTGCTCGATCCGCTCGGCCCGGATCAGCGGCGTCATCCCTTCGTGCAGCGTGACGGGTTGGGCATCGGGCGGCAAACTCGGCAGCCGGTCGCGGTAACGGACCAGCAGACCCGGCCAGCGGCCGGTCGTCAGGGCAAGCTCGGACATAAACCCTCAGGCTGGGAATGGGGGAGATCGGGACGCGGGGGAAAGATAACGCCGGGCGCCGCTGTCGGGGGATGGATTCTTGCGGAGCGCCACCGACCGGCTGTCCGCTTGATCTGACGGCGGCGATGGGTTATACTTGACGCGACCGCCGATTCCCCTTTTTCCGACGCCCGACTGATGCCCCAGGCCGATCTCGCCACGCTCGACCGTCCGCCGACCGCGCCCGCACCGGAGTCGGCCGACCCGACTGTGCGCCGAAAAGCGAGCCACGTCGCGCTCTGTCTAAACGAGGACGTCGGGTTTCAGCGGAAACCAACCGGGCTTGAGCGCTACGACCTGCGCCACCGGGCGGTGCCGGAACTCGACCTCGCCTCGGTCGATCCCGCGACGACCTTTTTAGGCAAACCGCTGCGCGCCCCGCTGATGGTCAGTTGCATGACCGGCGGCTACGCGGGCGGAACCGACATCAACCGCGAACTGGCCGCGTTTGCCGAGCGGCACGGGCTGGCTTTCGGCGTCGGCTCGCAGCGGCAGGCGCTTGAGAACGCGGATCATCACGACTCGTTCGCCGTCGTTCGGGAGGTCGCGCCGACTGTGCCCGTTGTCGGCAACCTCGGTGCGGCCGAAGTGGCGCGCGGCGTGTCGCTCGACGCGCTGCGCCGGGTGCTCGATCTGGTCGGCGCCGACGCGCTCGCGGTCCATCTGAACGCCGTGCAGGAGTTGGTTCAGCCGGAAGGGACGCCGAGTTTTGCTGGCGTGTTGCGCGGGATCGAACGGCTGGCTCGACAGCTTGGTCGGCCGATCATCGCCAAGGAAACCGGGGCCGGGATCGACGGCGCTTCCGCCCGATTGCTGCTCGACGCTGGTGTGACCGCCATCGACGTGGCCGGCGCGGGCGGAACCTCGTGGGCCGCCGTCGAAGCGCTGCGGGTGCCGACCGAGGATGAAACCTTCGCCCGTGCCTTCTGGGATTGGGGCGTGCCGACGGCCGATTGTTTGGTCGAGGTCAACGCGCTCCGCTCCGAGCGGGCGCCGTTCACGCTGATCGCCTCGGGCGGCGTCAAGACGGGCACCGAGTCGGCCATCGCCATTGGGCTCGGCGCCGATCTGGTCGCCATCGCTCGTCCGCTGCTGAAAGTGCTGCTGACCGACGGACCCGCCGGACTCGACGACGCATTCCGCGCCTGGGAGCGGGAGTTCCGCGCCTGCCTGTTCCTCACCGGCTGTCGCACCCCGGCCGATCTGCGCGCCGCTTCCCCGATCAGGCCACGATGACGACACAAGTGGCGCAAGATCAACTGGAACTGTACCGCACGCAGATCGAAACGGCGCTCGGCCAAGCCGTCGATGGGTCGCGGGCGCCGGTTTCGTTGTATGAACCGTGCGCGTATGTGCTGTCGGGCGGCGGCAAGCGCGTCCGGCCGCTGCTCGTCATGCTCGCCGCCGATGCGGTCGGCGGCAGCGGCGCCCAGGCGCTCGACGCGGGCCTCGCCATCGAGATTTTTCACAACTTCACGCTCGTCCACGACGACATGATGGACCACGCCCCGGCCCGTCGCGGTCGCCCGTCGGTTCATGTGAAGTGGGACGAGAACGTGGCGCTGCTGGTCGGCGATCTGTTGGTCGGCGTCGCCTATGACCATCTGCTGCGGACCCAAACCGACCGGCTCCGGCCGCTGCTCGACCGGTTCACCGAGTGCGTCGTGACGGTCTGCGAAGGGCAGGCGCTCGACAAGGAGTTCGAGAGCCGGGCCGACGTCTCGCTCGACGATTATCTGCTGATGATCGCCAAGAAAACCGGCTGCCTGATCGCCGTCAGCCTCGAGATCGGCGGGCTGATCGGCGGCGGCGACGCTCGGCAGGTGGCCGCGCTGCGGTCGTTCGGCGAGCATTTGGGTCGCGCGTTTCAGATCCAAGACGACCTGCTCGACATCACCGCCGATGAAAAATTGTTCGGCAAACAAACCGGCGGCGACGTGCTCGAAGGCAAGAAAACGTTCGTCCTGCTCCACGCCCGCGAGTGCCCGACGCTGAGCGCTGCTGACCGGGCGCTGCTCGGCCGGGTCGTCGCCCGAGACGGCCTGACGGCGGCCGATGTGCCGGCGGTGCGGGCGGTGTATGAACGAACTGGGGCGTTGGAGCGGGCC
>JBBSVG010000430.1:0-3582 GCA_038233775.1 Bacteroidota bacterium
AGCGACCAGCGCGCTCGACAACGAGAGCGAGGCGCTGGTTCAGTCGGCCATCGAGCGCTTGATGCAGGGCCGGACGGTGATCGTGATTGCCCACCGACTCAGCACGGTCCGCAACGCCGACCGGATCGCCGTCGTCCACGCCGGCCGGATCGTCCAATTGGGTCGCCACGACGAGTTGCTGGCCGACCCGACCGGCGCCTACGCCCGGCTCCACGAGATGCAGTTCCGCGACCGATGAATATTCTCGTGCTCAACAGCGGCTCGTCGTCGCTGAAATATCAGATGATCGACCCGGACGCCGGGAAGGTGCTGGCCTCCGGCTCGGTCGAGCGGATCGGCATGGCCGACGCCGTGCTGACGCATCGGGCCGAGGGGCGCGAGCCTGTCAAGGTCTCGGGCGAGATATTGGACCACGGGATCGCCATTGAGTACGTGCTGGCCGTGCTGCTGTCGCGCAACCACGGCGTCATCGCCGACCGGCGCGAGATCGATGCGGTCGGCCACCGGGTCGTCCACGGCGGCGAGCTGTTCACCCGCTCGGTCCGCATCACCGACGAGGTGATTCGCGGCATCCGCGACTGCCTCGAACTGGCGCCCTTGCACAATCCGCACAACCTGCGCGGGATCGAGGCGTGCCGCGACCACCTGCCGGAAGCGCCGCAAGTCGCCGTGTTCGATACGGCTTTCCACGGAACGCTGCCGCCGGAGGCGTTTCTGTACGGTCTGCCCTACGTGCTGTACACCCGACACAAGATCCGCCGCTACGGTTTCCACGGGACGAGCCACCGCTACGTCTCCGAACGGGCGATTCAACTGCTCGGTCGCGGCGCCGAGGGAACCCGGATCGTGACCTGTCACTTGGGAAACGGCTGCTCGGCCGCCGCGATTCTGGACGGCCGCTCGGTCGATACGAGCATGGGCTTCACGCCGCTGGAAGGGCTGCTGATGGGGACGCGGACCGGCGATCTGGACCCGTCGGTTGTGCTCTACCTGATGGGCAAAGAGGAGCTGTCGATGGCTGAGGTGTCGAGTCTGATGAACAAGCACTCGGGCCTGATCGGCCTTTCCGGCGTCTCCAGCGACATGCGCGAGCTTGAAACGGCCATCGCAAGCGGCAATGCTCGGGCGGAATTGGCGCTCGACGTGTTCACCTCGCGGCTGCGAAAGTACATCGGCGCCTACGCCGCGACCCTCGGCGGACTCGATGCGGTCGTCTTTACGGGCGGGATCGGCGAAAACAGCGCGCTCGTCCGGCAGAAAACGCTCAACGGGCTGCAATTCCTCGGTTTGACCCTCGACTCCGACCGCAACGCCACCGGCACCCGCGAGCGCGAGATCACCACCGCCGACAGCCGCGCCCGCGCCTTCGTCATCCCGACAGACGAGGAAGGCGTCATCGCTCGGGACACCCGCGCCATCATCTCGGGCACGCCGACTTGACATGGGCGGTTCGCCGTGGTACTTTGATTGCTTAAACCATCGCGCGGACGGCCGGAAACAGAAGTGCCGACTGCCTGCCAAGCGAGGGGCCGGGAGGAAATATGTCAACCGAACAGCAGCGAATCTGTACCGCGCCGATGTGTCTGGCGCACCTGAGCCTGATCGTCGGCCTGAGCCTGTTGACGGGCTATGCCGATCTGCATGTCTATGACCGAATGCTGCCGCTGGCGCTCGTCGGCGGGCTGAGCTTCCTGCTCGGCCTGAGCGAGCCGCGTCGGTCGGTGCTCTGGGCGGTCATTATGGGGCTTGGCCTGCCCGCCGTCCATCTTGCCAGCCATCTGGTCGATTACAGCTCCACCGAAGGACTCGGCGAGGTCTGGGCGGCGTTCGTCGCCTTCGGTCCCGCGTTCTTGGGCGCCGGTCTCGGCGCGGCGCTGAACCTGACGCTCTCGCGGCTCACCCGCCACGGCGAACCCGTCGATTCGGTCAGCGACCTGCGGTAAATCCAGCCGGTTGGACACCAACGAGGCGCGGTGGTCACGGCTGACCACCGCGCCTCGCTCATGTTCGGGCCGAACGGTCTATCGCGCTTTGGCGGTGGAGTCGGCGGCGGGGCGGGGCTTGGGTGGCGGTGGGGTCCAGCCGCCCGAGAGCGCGGTGTAGACCTCGCTGTACTTGTTGCCCGCGTTCCAGAACAGGTAGCCACTGCCGCCGCCGTCATAGACCGCGCGAATCTGGTCGCGAACATACTGCGGGCTATAGTTCGGCGTCCGCCAGCCGAAGGCCTGGATGTACGGCCGGATCGTCACCCGAGCCGTGTCGGCGCCGATCAACTCGTGGATCAGGCGCGTCCCTTTCTCGACGAAGTGGTAGCCTTCGCGACCCGGCTCGGCGAAGCCGTCGAATCCCTTGTTGAAGTGCGACGCGTAGAGCATCGGGCAGATCACATCGACCTGCTGCGCCACCAACTTCATGTCCTGACCCGTCGAGCGGACATCGGCTGGCACGTTCCACGCGATGATGCCGAAGATATCGGTGGCGAGCAGCGCGCCGGTGTCGGCCAGCCCTTCCTTCTTCACTCGAGCAAGCACGCCAGCGATGATCTCGGCGCGACTCTGCTTCGTCTCGTCGTAGTGGTAATCGGCGTCCTTCTGGTTGCCCATCGTCGGGAAGCGGATGTAATCGAGCTGGACCTCGTCGATCCCGGCGGCGGCGATCTCGTGGATCACGTCGATCAGGTACTGCTGCGAGTTCGGGTTCGACGGGTCGATGAAGTGCATCTTGCCCGGTTCGCGCCACATCCCACCGGTCGAGCGGCTCTTCGGCAACCACTCCGGGTGGTGTCGGTCGATGCTCGCGTCCTCGTGCATGACGACCCGGCCGATGGCGTAGAATCCCTGCTCGTGGATGAAACGGATGAACTTGCCGAGCGACGGGATATACGACCGAGCGGCGTGCATCTCGATGGCAAGCGGCACCTGACTCGGGTAGGCGAGCAACCCGTTGTTGTCCTTCAGGTCGAAGATGACCGCGTTCAGTCCGGCGGCCTTCGACTTCTGTAGCACCTCGTAGAGTTGCGGCGAGCCGGCGACGTTGGCCGGAATATAGACGCCGCGAACGTCCTTCTCCCGCGACCAGCCGAGCCGGGTCGCCGTCGGGGCGGCCGGATAATCGAGGGTCACGCGGACCGTGTCGCCCGGCGCTTTCGCCCTCGGGTTGGCTTTGGTCAGGTCGGCGACGAGTTCCGCCGCGAACAGCCGCTTTGAGCGCGGCAGATACTGCGCGGCGACGGTCTTGATCGTCTCTTTCGGCCCGAGCACATGAACGACGGTGCGCGGATAGACCGCCGAATCGGGCGCTGCGGTGGCGCTGACCGGGACAACCGGCGTCTCGACACCGGCGGCGCTGCGGGCAACGGCGGTTCCGGCCGGCGTCGCCGGGGCGCGGTTGCAGCCGACGAGTGCGGCACCGGCGAACAGTCCGACGAAGGCAAACGGGACGTGCATGGCGGCAGAACTCAGCGGTTGGGGTGGGCCTGGAGGCGGTGCAGGATATCGAGCACCCGCTCCTCCCGGTACGCATCGGGCAAACAACCGACGGCGACCATCAGTGTCGTGAACCCGCCCGCCGCTTCCGCGACGA
>JBBSVG010000431.1:0-3575 GCA_038233775.1 Bacteroidota bacterium
AGCCGCGCCTGCTGGGACACTGGGGCACGACGCCCGGGCTCAACTTCGTCTACGCCCACATGAACCGGGTGATCGGCGAGCGCGACCTCAACGCCCTCTTCGTCGCGGGTCCGGGGCACGGCGGGCCGGGCGTCGTCGCCAACACGTACCTCGAGGGCACCTACTCGGAGGTCTACCCCGCCATCACGCGTGACGTCGACGGGCTGGCCCGCCTGTTCACGCAGTTCTCGTACCCGGGCGGCATCCCGAGCCACGTCGCCCCCGAGACGCCGGGGTCGATCCACGAGGGCGGCGAGCTCGGCTACTCGCTGCTCCACGCCTTCGGGGCCGTCTTCGACAACCCGGACCTCCTCGTCTGCTGCGTCGTCGGCGACGGCGAGGCCGAAACGGGCGCGCTCGCGGCGAGCTGGCACTCGAACAAGTTCATCAACGCCGCCCGAGACGGCGCGGTTCTGCCCGTGCTCCACCTCAACGGGTACAAGATCGCGGGACCGACCGTTCTGGCGCGGATTCCCGAGGCCGAGTTGACCGATCTGATGCACGGCTACGGCTACGAGCCGCACTACGTCTCCGGCGACGATCCGGCCGTGATGCACGCGCTGATGGCCGAAACGCTGGATCGGGTCGTGGACGAGATCGCGCAGATTCAGTCGCGCGCTCGGGCCGGCGACGCCACGCGGCCGCGCTGGCCGATGATCGTTCTCCGCTCACCGAAAGGCTGGACCGGTCCCAAGACCGTCGATGGCAAGCAAACGGAAGGCTCGTTCCGCTCGCACCAAGTCCCGCTGGCCGGTCTTGCCGACAACCCGGCTCACCTCGCGCTGCTCGAGGAGTGGATGCGGAGCTACCGCCCCGAGGAGCTGTTCGACAAGTCCGGCGCGCTCCGTCCCGAGTTGGCCGCCCTCGCCCCGACCGGGACCCGGCGGATGAGCGCGAACCTGCACGCCAACGGCGGGCTGCTGCTGAAAGACCTGATCATGCCCGACTTCCGCGACTACGGCGTGGCCGTCCCGCAGCCGGGCGCGGTCGATGCCGAGGCGACCCGCATTCTGGGCACGATGCTCCGCGACGTCATGCGGCTCAACGCCGAGGCGGCCAACTTCCGCGTTATGGGACCCGACGAGACAAGCTCGAACCGGCTCGACGCGCTGTTCGAGGTCACCGGCCGGATGTCGTCTGCGGAAATCCTCCCGACGGATGTCCACGTCACGCCCGACGGTCGCGTGATGGAAGTCCTCAGCGAGCATCTGTGTCAGGGGTGGCTCGAAGGCTACCTCCTGACCGGTCGGCACGGCTTCTTCTCGTGCTATGAGGCGTTTATCCACATCGTCGATTCGATGTTCAACCAGCACGCGAAGTGGCTGAACACGACGCGGCACATCCCGTGGCGCGCCCCGATTGCGTCGCTGAACTACCTGTTGACCTCGCACGTCTGGCGGCAGGACCACAACGGCAACAGCCATCAGGACCCCGGTTTCATCGATCACGTGGTCAACAAGAAGGCTGGCGTCGTCCGCGTTTACTTTCCGCCTGACGCGAACACGCTACTTTCGGTCGCCGATCATTGCCTGCGGAGTCGGCACTACGTCAACGTCATCGTGGCCGGGAAGCAACCGGCGCCGCAGTGGTTGGATATCGAGTCGGCTGCCGCGCATTGCAAGGCCGGACTCGGGATCTGGGCGTGGGCGAGCACGGACGGCGGGCGCGACCCGGATGTCGTCATCGCCTGCGCGGGCGACGTCCCGACGCTGGAGGCGCTCGCCGCGACGGCGCTGCTCCGCGAGCACCTGCCGAAGCTCCGCGTCCGGTTTGTCAACATCGTCGATCTGATGGCGCTCCAGCCCGAGCTTGAGCACCCGCACGGTCTCAGCGACGCCGCGTTCGACGGGCTGTTCACGACCGACAGGCTGATCCTATTCGCCTTCCACGGCTACCCGTCGCTGATCCACCAGTTGACGTACCGACGGACGAACCACGCCCGCCTCCACGTGCGCGGCTACAAGGAAGAGGGGACGACGACGACGCCGTTCGACATGACGGTGATGAACGACCTCGACCGCTACCATCTCGTCCGCGACGTGATCGCCCGCGTCCCCGGTCTGGCCCAGGACCCCGACGGCGTGCGGACCGATGCGTACTGCCGCGCGAAGCTGGACGAGCACCACGCCTACATCCGGGCGCACGGAGACGACATGCCGGAGGTCCGCGACTGGACGTGGCCGGTCTGAGGATGCGCTGTCGATAGGCTGCTACCGCGCCGGGTGCTCACGCCCTCGGCGCGGCGCCGTTTCAGGCCGACCCAGCGTACCTTCCGGCCCGTTCAGGACAAGCCCGCGCAGGGCGGTTTACCTTCACCGCTCAACGCGTTTCCCGTCGAATCACGGATGAAAAACAAGACATTGCGCACCTCGGGCGACCTCACGCTGATCGCGTCCACGCTGACACACATCATCGCGGAGCTGGAGGCGCCCGAACAGCTTGCAGACCTCCTAAACGCAACGGTTTCACCCCAATGGCCGACCGGAGAGTACGACCGAGACGCGATGGAATTCTTCCGCGCCTGTTTTGAGAAGGGCGGCGAGGCGGTCGAAGGCTGGTACGGGTGGTACGCGGTCCGTGACCAAGATGCGACCGCGCCGCGTTCGCTGGTCGGAGCGGCCGGATATTTCGGTCCGCCCGACGCAAGTGGCGTGGTCGAGATCGGCTACTCGGTGCTTCCAGAATGGCAGCGCCGGGGGTATGCAAGGCAGATGGTTCAAGCCCTGATCGAGAATGCGTTTACGCTGCCCGAGGTTCATCGGATCATTGCCCATACGACAGAACAGAATGCCGCCTCGGTCGCGGTGCTCCGCCGCTGCGGCTTTCAGTCCGCCGGGCCGGGAGATGAACCGGGGTTGATTCGGTTCGAACGCGCCCGCACCAGCGCCTGACGCTTCGTTCACCTCGCGGCTCGGCTTGATTCAGGCGACTCTCGTTGACAGCCTCGCAAGTGACAGAGACCTTTCGTTGCATCGGTCAAGTGATCTCGTTTGGTTGGAGTTGACATCAATCCTTGAAAACCGGGGCGCTAAAAACTGCTGTCCTGTCCTCCGTTCGTGGTGAGCCTGTCGAATCCATGAACGGAGCTACCGCTGTCGTATTTTGTCAATCTCAGGACGACAGATGCGTTGCCATTCCATTTCGTGGATCTGATTGACATGAAAGGCTGCTTCTGGGTTCTCTGCGCGCTGTTGGCGGTTTTGCCGGTGACGGCGCACGGGCAGGCGCGAGACTCGGCGGCGTTTCGGCCGCACCTGAACGGGTACGTCGAGGGGCTTGGGGCGGGCGGGTGGTACTCGGTCAACGGCGAGTTGCAGTTCGATGAACACATCGCCATCCGAGCGGGCGTGTCGTACGAGAACTTCTTCTTTGACCGGTTCCGGCTGGTGCTGCCGCTCGGTGCGAGTTTGCTGATCGGTCCGCCGACCTTCAATGTGGAAGCCGGGGTGACGCGAAGCATCGTCTTCGGCGGACCGGCCATCGCCCAAGCGGCGGTTTACCTCGGCATTCGTCGGTATGGTCGGACCGGGCGGATG
>JBBSVG010000432.1:0-3571 GCA_038233775.1 Bacteroidota bacterium
GAAGTCATCATTCTCGACCTGCCCGACGCGCCGCCGATGAACCGGCCCGGCCGAATGCTCGACGACAAAGCCTCGCCCGACGCCACCCGGCTGCTGACGGTCGCGTTCAGTCGAGCCAAAACCGATCTCTACGTCATCGCCCATTGCCGGTTTCTCGCCCGGACGATGCCCGGCCGCACGCTCGTCGCCGTCCTGCGCGACCTCTGGCATGCCGCCAAAACCGGTTGACCTTTTCAAACTCTCGCCATGCCTCTGCAAGCCACCGTCGGCAGCCGGACGTTCGAGATTGTGCTCGGCGCCACGCCGACCGTTGACGGCAAACCCATCGCTGCCGACATCGCCGAACTCGCGCCCGGCGTCTATTCGGTCCTGCTCGATGGCCGGTCGTACCGCGCCGTCGTTACGCCGGGGACGGACGGCGGCCCGGCCCAAGTCGCGCTCGACGGCCGCCCGTTCGAGGTCGCGTTGGCCGACGAGCGGCAGCAACTGCTCAAGCGCTTCGGTGGCGGGGCGGGAGCGCGGAAAACCGGAGCCGACCTGAAGGCGCCGATGCCGGGGCTGGTCGTCCGCTTGGCCGTGGCCGAGGGCGACCGGGTCGAAGCGGGCCAGCCGATCCTGATTCTCGAAGCGATGAAGATGGAGAACGACCTGAAGGCGCCCGCGTCCGGCATCGTCCGCAAGATTCATGTGACCGAGCGGCAGGCGGTCGAGAAAGGGACGCTGCTCGTCTCGCTGGCGACCGAGTGACCGCCGCCGATCTGCTGCGCGAGCTTCCGGCCGATGCGGTGCTCGCTCGGGTCGAGTTGGCGACGGCCGACGGGCGCCCGTTCTTCGACAGCGCGATCACGGCCCGAATCATCAACGGGTTGCTGCGCGAGGAAATTTTGCTGGCCGGGGCGACCTTAGTGGCGTATCGGTTCGACCCCGACCGGCTCCGGCTCGTGCTCGCTGGACCGTCGCTTGACGATCTCGCCGCGCTGGCCGTCGTGTTCGCCAAGCGGACGACGTTTCACTTTCGCGGCCGGTTCGGTCAAGACCTCTGGGCCGGGCCGCCGATCACGACGCCGTGCCCCGATCCGACCGCCGCGCTGGCCGAGTTGCTGACCGATTTGCCGCTCGGCGCCCATCTCTCGGGAACGCTGCTCGATCCGCTCACCTCCAACCCCGACCGCGTTGGCTGACCCGACTGCCCGACCGTTCGTCGTCACCGACGCGACCAATGCCCTCGGCGCCGGGTTGGTCGCGAGCCTGACGGCCGATGGCTGCCGGGTCCGCTTGCTCCACGCACCCGGCAACGCGCCGCCCGTTCAGCCGCTCGTCCACCCGGTCGCCGTCGATCTGCGCGACATCGTTGGCCTTGAAGACGCGCTTCAAGGCGCGGCCGGAGCGTACCACACGGCGAGCGCGTCGGCGTTGCCCGGTCGCGGTCCCGAGCACCTCGCGGCGCTGGTCGAGGGGACGGCGACGGTCGTCAACGCGGCGTTGGCCGTCGGGCTGCCGAGGCTGGTCCACACGTCGAGCGCGCTTGCGGTCGGCCTGAACGGTGACGGCGAGCCAGCCGACGAGACGCAGCCGTACAACCTCCGACCCTACCGGCTGCCGTGTCTGAACGCGATCCATCGGGCCGAGCTCGAGACGTTTCGCGGCGAGGCCGAAGGGCTGGATGTGGTCGTCACGCTGCCCGGTCTGCTGATCGACGACGACGGCGGGATCAGCGGTTGGCTGCGGCACGACCTGCGTCGCGGTGCGCTGCCCGGCCTGCCGACCGGCGGCGCGGCGATGCTGTCCGTCGCCGACGCGGTTACAGGGCATCGGCTGGCGATGGCGCACGGCGAGCGCGGCGAGCGGTATTTGTTGGTCGGCCAGAACGTCCGCTACGACGAGTTGATCCGCCGATTCGCCGCCGAGCTGGGCGTTCGTCCGCCGACGGCTCGGCTCGGCTCGGCCCGAATCCGCTGGACCCGCTGGCGCCAAGCGTTCGTCCGCCACGGCTCGCCGCTCACCAGCGCGACGGTGCTAACCATCGCCAACCTGACGCTCTACGCCCGCCCCGACCGCGCCCAAAGCGTGCTGGGCTTCACCCCGACGACGGTGCTGCCATGAGCGAGCGCGACCTGACCGAGCACGAACTGACGCACGAGCGGTTGGCCGACGGTGACTTTTTAAAGGTCTGGCGCGACACGGTTCGGCTGCCGGACGGCTCGACCGGCGTCCGCGAGTACATCCGCCACCCCGGCGCCAGCGTGCTCGTTCCGCTGACCGACGACGGGCAGGTGCTGATGGTCCGACAGTTCCGCTACCCGCTGCGGCGCACGTTTCTCGAACTCCCGGCCGGCAAGCTCGATCCGGGCGAGACGCCGCTCCAGACGGCGCACCGCGAACTGGAGGAAGAAACCGGCCACCGCGCCGGTCGCCTAACGCTGTTGACGCACTTTCACCCGTCCATCGGGTTCGCCGACGAGGTGATGCACCTCTATCTCGCCCGCGACCTGACGCCGACCCGGACCGCAACCGACGACGACGAGTTTCTCGACCTCGTCCGGCTCCCGTTCGACGATGCCGTCCGGCTCGCGTTGACCGGCGAGCTGACCGATATGAAGACGATGCTCGGGCTGCTGCTCGCTCGGGAGCACCTTGCCCGCCCCGGCGCGTGAGCCGATTCGCCCCGTTTTTCCGGATGGCCTTTTGACGATCTGTCGCAGCGCACAACAGATCGCGCTGCCTCTTCGTAGCTTTGCCGCTCTGACCTAAAAGTGCCTTTTGGGACCATCCACCAACTTTGGAACGGGGATTCTATGAAACGATGGACATTGAGTTTGATGGTCGCCTTATGGGCGACGCTGGTCGGCAGCGGCGCGGGTTGGGCGCAGCAGCGCGTCGTGCCGTCGGCCGCAGCAACGCCGACCGTGCAGCAGGCGCTGCGGTCGGCCCAAGCGGCGCTTCGGGCGAACCGGGCGACGGGTCTGCCGAGCGACGTGCAGGACGCGATTCGGGCGACGAACTTCCGCCGCGCCGGTGAGCGGGCCATGCGCCGGACGACGGCTCGGGTCGCGGCCCGCGTCGCTGCGCGTCAGGCGCGGATCGCCTCGGGCGGCGGGATCAGCGGGACCGCGATCTTCGGGGCGCCGTCTCCCGGTCTGACGGTCGAGGCAGTCAAGGATAATGAGGATGGTGCGGTCGTGGTCATCGGCTCGACCGTGACCGACGCAGCAGGCGCGTACACGATCAGCAATCTCGCCGCTGGGTCGTACTACGTCCGGGCCGCCGAGGCGATCTACTACCCGAGCGCGTTCGACATCAGCGACGCGACGCGAGTCATCGTAGTCGATGGGCAGATCACGCCGAACATCGACATCAGCTTTGACTTCGGCGGCGGCAACGTCTCCATCGCCGGGACGGTGACGCACCCTGACGGGATGCCAGCCTCGGGCGTCACGGTCACGGCGTATGACGACCTCGGCTTCGAGCAGGGGTTCGGCCAGTCGGACGAAACCGGCACCTACCAGATCAACGACCTGCCCGACGGGCGCTACTATGTCGCCGTTGACCGCGCAACCACGGTGATTTTCGC
>JBBSVG010000433.1:0-3560 GCA_038233775.1 Bacteroidota bacterium
CGCTGATCGTCAACATCCAAGGGCTGCCGGCGCAGGCCATCGCCTACATCAAACGACCCGAGACGCAACAACTGATGGCCCGCGCCGGGATCGATCCAGCCCAAGCGCAGGAGCGGGTTCAGGCCGAGGTCACCGCCTATGTCTCGAAGGCCGGGCCGTACGTCGCCGGGCTGCTGAAGCAGATCGTCCAGTCGGTCGGTGCGCTGATCAACATCGTGACGAACATCATTCTGGTCCCGTTTCTGACCATTTATCTGCTGAAAGACTGGCAGAAAATGCGCGAGAACTTCTTTCTGCTGTTCTCCAAAAACCGTCGCGGCAAAGCCATTCACGCCTATCGCGACGTCGATCATCTGCTCGGCAAGTGGCTCCGGGGACAAGTCACGCTCTCGTTCGCCAACGCGGTGCTGCTCTCCATCGGCTTCGAGATTCTGCACCTGACGTTCGGGCTGCGCTACCCGCTCCTGCTCGGGATTCTGGGCGGCGTGCTGAATTTTATCCCGTATTTTGGGCTGCTCGTGACGCTGGTCGTCTCGCTCGGCGTGGCGCTGCTCTCCGACGACCCGATGAGCAACGCACTTGGCGTGCTGGCGGTGATCTTCGTTGTTCAGATGCTCGAAAGCTCGGTGCTCGGGCCGAAGATCGTCGGCGAATCGGTCGGGCTGCACCCGGTCGTGCTGATCTTGGCGCTGCTTATCTTCGGGTTTTTCTTCGGTGTGCCCGGCATGTTCGTTGCCGTGCCCGTCACCGCTCTGGGGCTGCTGCTCTTGCGAAACTGGATGGCGCAGCGGCGACAGGAAGGGATGGAAGGGCTGTTTTAAGGGGCGACACGATGGGGATGAAGGTCACGGCCGTTGAGCCGGGTAGCCTGGCCGACGAGCTGGGTTTCGGCGTCGGCGACGAGCTGCTGGAGGTCAACGGCCACCGGTTGCGGGACATTCTCGACTACCGCTTCCGCACCGGCGGCGAGAGCGAGCTGGAGATCTACGTCCGCGACGCGGGCGGCGAGACGACGCTCTACGAGGTCGAGAAGGAACCCGACGAGCCGCTTGGGCTGCAGTTCGAGGAGTTTCGCTATACCTCGTGCGGCGATAACTGCGTCTTCTGCTTTGTCGATCAGAACCCGGCCGGGCTCCGCAAGCCGATCTACTTCCGCGACGGCGATTTCCGGCTCTCGTTCCTCTACGGCAACTACAACACGCTGACCAACGTCGGACCCAAGTCGCTCGAGCGGATCGTCGAGCAACGGCTGTCGCCGATGTACATCTCGGTCCACTCGACCATCCCGGAAGTCCGCATGAAGCTGATGCGGCACAAGAAAGACGACGGGATCGCGGCCAAGATGCAGTATCTGGCCGACCACGGGATCGATATGCACACGCAGATCGTGCTCGTGCCCGATTGGAACGATGGCGAGAGTCTGATCAAAACCATCGACGACCTGTGGGCGATGCGCGGCCGGGTCAAAAGCTGCTCGGTCGTCCCGCTCGGGATCACCGACCTGCGCGAGGGGCTGACGAAGCTGCGGCACCACACAAGCGAAGAAGCCAACGCCATCATCGACTGGGTCGAGCGTAAACAGGCCGAGTTTCGCCCCGTCTTCCGCAAGTCGTTCCTCTACGTCTCGGACGAGATGTACCTCCGGGCCGGTCGCGAGTTGCCGCTGGCGGCGATCTACGACGGCTTTCCGCAGCTCGAGAACGGCGTCGGTCTGGTTCGTCACTTTCTCGATGACTTCGCCGAGCAGGCCGAGTCGCTGCCCGGCGCACTCGACAAGCCGCGCAAGCTGACCTTCGTTACGGGCACGCTCGCCTCGCCGGTCATCGCCCGAGCCGCCGAGCGGTTGAACGCCATCGACGGCCTCTCGGTCGAACTGGTCACGGCCGTCAACACGCTGTTTGGGCCGTCCGTCACGGTCGCCGGGTTGCTCTCGGCCGCGTGCATTTTGAGCGCGCTCGAAGGGCACGAGTTGGGCGATCTGGTCGTGCTGCCGCCCGACTGCGTCAACTACGATGGGCGGTTTCTCGACGAACTGACGCTGCCCGAGATGGAAGCCAAGCTCGGTCGCCCGTGCGTTCTGTTCGATGGCGACTGGGACAAGCTCGTCGCCGGCACGCTCGATCTGGCCCGACCGATCTGGCTGAACGACCTCGTCCTTGCTTAACCCATGCCCTTCGAGCAGACCACGCCCGATGGCCTCACGATCTCCGACGATCCGGCGCGGCTCGATCTCGACGTGATCTGCGGCTATCTCTCGACCGAATCCTACTGGGCGACCGGTCGGCCGCGAGAGGTGATCGAGCGATCCATCGCCCACTCGTTGCCGTTCGGGTTGTACGACGGCGCCGCGCAGGTCGGCTTTGCCCGAGTCGTGACCGACCGGGCGACGTTCGCGTATCTGGCCGACGTGTTCGTGCTGTCAAGCCATCGCGGTCGCGGCCTGTCGAAACGGCTCGTCGCGGCGATTCTGGCGCACCCGGAGCTTCAAGGGCTGCGTCGCTGGTTGCTCGTCACCCGAGACGCCCACGGGCTTTACGCCCGGTTCGGTTTCACACCGCTGCCCGAGCCGGCGCGGTTCATGGTCCGGGGCGCCACGCCGCCGACCGATCCGGTCGCCTGACCGGTTTTTCATCCCAATCGAGTTTCATGTATACCGTCGCTATCGTCGGCCGACCCAACGTCGGCAAGAGCACTTTGTTTAACCGGATCATGGGTCGCCGTGACGCCATCGTCCACGACATCTCGGGCGTGACGCGCGACCGACATTACGCCGAGGCGGAGTGGAACCGGCGCCGCTTCATGCTGATCGATACCGGCGGGATCGTTCCGAAAACGCAGGATCGGATGGAGCTTGCCATCCGCGAGCAGGCCGAACTGGCGATTGCCGAGGCCGACGCGATCATCTTCGTCGTGGACGGGACGACCGGGATCACCCAATTGGACGAGATCATCGGGCGGCAACTGCGGCAGAGCACCAAGCGCGTTGTGCTGGCGGTGAACAAGACAGACAACACGATTCGCGAAGCCGATGCAGCCGACTTCTACGGCCTCGGGCTGGGCGAGCCGCACGGCATCGCGGCGCTGACCGGTCGCGCGGTCGGCGATTTCTTGGACGAGGTCGTTCGCGAGCTACCGATCAACATCGTCGCCGAGACGCCCGACGCCGACGGCGTGCTGCCCGAGGAAGTCGGCGACACGCGCTTGAAACTGGCCCTCGTCGGCAAACCGAACGTCGGCAAGTCGTCGCTGGTCAACGCGTTTCTCGGTGAGGACCGCACCATCGTCACGCCGATTGCCGGGACGACCCGCGACGCGACCGACACCCTTTTCCGCTACCACGGCGAGGAAATGGTGCTGATCGACACGGCCGGGCTGCGGCGCCGAACGCGGGTCGTCGAGCAGATCGAGTTCTTCTCGACCTTGCGGACGATGAAAAGCCTCGAACGGTGCGACGTGGCCCTCGTGCTGATCGACGCGACGGCCGGGGTCGAGGCGCAGGATATCACGGTGCTCAACGAAGCCGTGGCGCTGCGGAAAGCGGTGATTCTGGTGATCAACAA
>JBBSVG010000434.1:0-3547 GCA_038233775.1 Bacteroidota bacterium
CCGGCTTCCTGCCGACCCGGCACGGTCGCGCCACCGGCGAGTTCCTCGGTCGAGGTGCCGGGGATGACCTCGGCCGTGACGCCGCCGAGTAGGCCGTTCGAGACGAGTTCGATGTGGCTGTCCTGCGGCACGCGGTACTCGCCCTCGATCTCGAGCCGAATCTGGACGCCTTCCGGGACGATCTTGAACCGCTTGACCCGACCGATGTTGACGCCGAGCAACTGGACCGGATCGCCGCGCCGGATGCCGCCCGCGTCCTTGACGAGCGTGTTGATCTCGTAGCGCCCGCGAAACGTTGAGGCATCGGTGAGGGTGAACAGCGCGACGAGAACCGAGACAAGTCCGAGCAGGACGAACAGCCCGACCCACAGTTCGCGGTCGCGGCCCCGAGCCGGCGGCAGCGGCGGCAGCGCGGGCGGGGCTTCGGTCTGGCGGATCTCAGGGGTCGGCAGCGGTCGGTCGGACATAGCGGAGAGCGGAGCGTTAGACGGTGTCGATCATCGCGGCGGCGGCCTGCCGGTCGGCAAAGGCGCGGACGAGCGGGTCGCTGCTGTGGCGGAACTCGTCGGGCGTGCCGACGAAGCGGAGTTTGCCCTTGTCGAGCATCGCGATTCGGTCGGCGACCGAGAGCGCACCCTCGATGTCGTGGGTGACGACGATGGAGGTCACGCCCATCCGCTCGTTGACCTGCTCGATCAGGCGGTCGACGGCGGCGGTGTTGACCGGATCGAGCCCCGTCACCGGCTCGTCGTAGAGGATGATCTCGGGGTGGCCGATGATCGCACGGGCCAGCCCGACCCGTTTGCGCATCCCGCCGGACAGCTCGCTCGGCAGCTTCGTCAGCACGACGAACGGGTCGAGGTTGACCATATCGAGCGATTCGCTCACCCGGCGCAGCACCTCGCGCTTGCCCAACCGCTTGATCTCCCGGTCGCGCAACCCCTGGGCGACGTTGTCGTGGATGTTCATCGAGTCGAACAGCGCCGCGTTCTGGAAGACGTAGCCGACCTTCTGCCGCAGCCGGTCGATGGTCGCCCGGTCGGAATCGAACATCGATTGGCCGTCGATCTTCACGTCGCCGCTGTCGGGGACGATCAGGCCGATGGTCGTCTTCAGCAGCACCGATTTGCCGGTACCCGACGGTCCGACGACGGCCAGCGTCTCGCCTTGGGCCACCGTCATCGTCAGCCCGGCCAGCACCGGCACGTCGAACGTTTTGTAAACGTCGATGTATTCGATCATGGAGCTGTCAGCTATCAGCCGTCAGCGATCAGCTCACGGCGGTTCGGTGGTCGGGAAATCGTCGTCCTGCTTCTTCTTGCGTTTAGCTGACAGCTGATAGCTTTGTTGCTGACAGCTTCAGTTGAGAAACAGCGGCGGAAACAGGGCATCGACGACGAGGACCGAGATGATCATGAAGACGACGCTCGCCGTTGTCGTCCGGCCGACGCCCTCGGCGCCGCCACGGGTCAAGAGGCCCATGTGGACCGAGATGACCGGGATCAGGAAGCCGAAGGTCGTGCCTTTGAGGATCGAGTAGAACAGATCCCACGAGTGCCACGTCTGCCGGGCGCCGTAGAAGAACGCTTCCGTGCCCAATCCGATGGCCGAGCGGGCGGCGAACATCCCGGCGAACAGTCCGACCGCGTCGGAGATGCCGACGAGCGCCGGGAGCGTGATCAGCCCGGCGATGATGCGCGGTGCGGCCAGCGCTGCGACCGGGTCGCGGCCGACCGAGACGAGCGCGTCGATCTGCTCGGACACCTTCATCGTCCCGAGTTCAGCCGTGATTCGGGCGCCGACGCGGCCGATCATGACGATGGCGGTCAGGATAGGCCCGAGTTCGAGAATGATGCTCGACGTGACGACCGAGCCCAACACGTACAGCGGCACCGCGCCGGTGAACTGGTAGCCGCCCTGCTGCGACGTGACGACGCCCGAGAGCGTGGCGGTCACGAGCACCAGCGGCAGGCTCTGGACGCCCATCGAGTAGGCTTGGGCGACGATTTCTTGGAACGAGACCTGGCCGGTGAAGAGCGCGATGATCGAGCGATAGACGAGCAATCCCATCCCGCCGGCGTGTTTGGCGACGCCCTCGGCGCTTCGGCCGAAGTCCCGCACGCGGTCCGTCAGCCAGTTGATGGCTACCGCCATGAATGCCTCTTTGGTCTGGGAAATCCGTCCGACAGTGAACGGCGCGGGGCCGCCGCACAAGGAACGTTCCACCGGTCGCCGTCGGTGCCGAACGGCCGCCGGGCGCGTTGCACGGCCGATTCTGCCCGGTTGCGGCGGCACGGCTTTGTCGGCTGGATCAAACCGCCGACTGCTGGTTCCCATCGGCGGCAGGTTGACACGAGCGATGCCATGTTCACCGACGATCCGCGACTGCCCGGCCACGTCAACGCGCCCGAGTTGCCCCAGTTGCCCGAGCGTTGGGTTGGCAGCGCGCCCGTTTCGTTGCGCTCGCTTCGCGGCCGACCGGTGCTGCTCGACTTCTGGACGGCTGGCTGCATCAACTGCCGACACATTCTGCCCGACCTCGACCGGCTCGCAAGCGCGTTTCCGTCGTTGGTCGTGATCGGCGTCCACACCGGCAAGTTCGCCCATGAGAAGACCCGCGCCGCCGTCGTTCGGGCCGCCGCGCAGTTCGGGATCGCGCATCCGGTCGTGACCGATCCCGACGGTGCGCTCTGGCAAGCCTACGCCGTGCGGGCGTGGCCGACGGTCGTGCTGATCGACCCGGCCGGCAAGATCGTCGGTCAGCGCTCCGGCGAGGGCGTGTATGGCGCGTTTAGATCGCTGATCGCCGAAACCGCCGTTGGGGGAGAGGCTTTCGCGCCGATTCCGCTTGCGCCGCCGACGGTTTCCGGCGCGCTGCGGTTTCCCGGCGGATTGGCGTTCGACGCCGCGACCGGTGCGCTCTGGGTCGCCGAGACCGGACACCATCGGCTGCTCGAACTTGATGCCGCGACCGGCCGCGTTCGCCGCATCGTCGGTGACGGGGAACCGGGCTTGCGCGATGGATCGGCCGACGATGCGCGGTTCCGCTCGCCGCACGGGCTGCTGATTCACGGCAACGCGCTGATCGTCGCCGACACCGACAACCACGCCGTCCGCTCGGTCGATCTTGCCACCGGCGCGGTCACGACGCTGACCGGATCGGGGCAGCAAGCAACGCGCTGGGACGAACCGGGCGTCGGCCGCGACGTGAAGCTCAACTCGCCGTGGGACATTGCGCCGCTGCCCGACGGCGCGCTCGTCGTCTCGATGGCCGGGTTTCACCAGCTCTGGCGACTCGATTTGGCGACCGGAGTCGCTGAACCGTGGGTCGGCTCGGGCCGGGAAGCGCTGATCGACGGGCCTCGGCGCGGCGGTCCGATGGACGGCGCCGCGCTCGCCCAACCGTCCGGGCTGGTCGCTGATGGCGGCGCGATCTACATCGCCGATGCCGAGAGCAGCGCCGTCCGCCGCTTCGACGCCGACACCGGAATGGTCACGACCGTCGTCGGTGCCGGGCTGTTCGAGTTCGGCGATGTGGACGGCGTCG
>JBBSVG010000435.1:0-3541 GCA_038233775.1 Bacteroidota bacterium
ACCAGCGCCGCCGTGATGACGCCTTCGAGCGCTTCTTCAAACCGGGTCATGGCTGCGCCTCCGCGTTTGGCTCGTCGGCCGCCGACACGAGCAAGATCGGGATGCCGTCCTCGACCGGGTAGCGCCGACCGCACCGCTCGCAGCGCAATTCCGGCGGATCGGCGTGTTCGGTCAGCCGACCGGCATCGGCGGGGCAGCGGAGCAGCTCGAGCAGATCGGCGGGCAGCGGCATCGGCGGGCAGGGATTTGGAAGACGAAATCGCCCCGCAGTCGCGAGGCGAAGGATCGACAGAACGGCCAGAACGGTCAGAAACCGCGCGGCCGACCATTTCGGTAGCCGCGAAGCCGAACATAGCGCAGCAGGAGCACCGTCGCCACGCACGTCACGACGGCAGCGGCGGCGCCCCAGAGCACGCCGTCGAGCGAGCGCGGCCACCAGAGCGTGATCCACGCGACCATCAGCAGCGTCGCAACGCTGACGAGCGCCACCCGAGCGGGCCACGTCCAGCGGGCACCCCGGACGATCCGGGTCGGCGGTGTGGCCCCGGCGCGGTCGGCAGGGCGCGAGATGGGCAGACTGCCGCCGGAGCGGGTCGAGAGCGGCATATCCTGTCGCAGCGGACGGGCGCCGCCGGAGCGAGCCGGATCGGGTCGGGCGGCCGGAACGCCACGCCCCGGCGGCACCAGCGCCCGACGCGGCAACGACGGCGGCTGCGGCGTCGGCGCACCGGCCAGATGATCGGCCAGCTTCTCGTCGAGCGCGAACAGGCGGCGGCGCTGGGCAGCGTCGAGTTCGCCGGTCCGAACGTGGCTGTCGAGTTGTTGCCGCAGCCGCACCGCCCGGTCGACTACACGGGCAGCGGCGGCCGGACCGTGGACGAGCGGGGCGCTCTCGCCATTGGCGACCGTGACGCGCTGCAAGAGCTGCGCGTAGAGTTCGAGCAGGTGCTGCAGGCGCGGGCTCTGCGGCGGACCAGAGGGCTGGGACTCGTCGGGCACGGGCAAACTCACAAGCGATGCAGGATGATTCGCCGCCGACCGCTGTCGGGTGGCGAGAAACCGACCGAGTTTGTCGCCGGTCGGTAGGCGCCCGTCGGATGCCGCTTTTCTGCCGAACACCGCATCGGCAACTGTTGGTTCGCCCGGTTTGGGTCCAGGCCGACAGCGGAAGTTAGCCCAACGAACAGCGACGAGCAAGCCGCCCGAGTTGCCTTGCACACGACGTACCATCGCCCCGCCGCTCAGCGGCGCCGGAGGCCGTAGCGGGCGAGCGTGTAGAGGATCTTGTAGCCCGCGCGAACCGTCCCGCTGAGCGTCCCTGTGATCTTCGACACACCGACCCGGCGCCGATACCGAACCGGCACCTCGACGCAGCGCAGCCCGAGTTGCGCCGCCTTCAACTGCATCTCGACCGTCCAGCCGAACGTCGTGTCCACCATCCGGATCTGCTCCAGCGCCGACCAGCGAACCGCTCGAAACGGTCCCAGATCGGTGAACCGAACGCCGGTCATCAGCCGGATCAGCGCGGTCGCGAGTTGGTTGCCGAACAGCGCCTGCGGCAAGAGCGCGCCCCGCTCCCGTTGCCCCGTCACCCGTGAACCGATGACGAGATCGGCCTCGTCGGCCAAGATCGGCCCGACGATGAGCGGCAGTTCCTCCGGGTGGTCGGAGTAATCACCGTCGATGAAGACGAGAATCTCAGGCGGCTGGTTGCGCCGCAGATACTCGATCCCAGCCAGACAGGCCGAGCCGTAGCCTTTGCGATCCTCGCGCACGACCGTCGCCCCGGCGGCACGGGCCACGGCGGCGGTGTCGTCGGTCGAGCCGTTGTCCACGACGACGACCTCGGCCAGTCCGGCGGGCAGATCGCCGAGCACCAGCCCGATGGAGGTCGCCTCGTTGACAGCGGGAATCACGACCGAAATGCGCGGCATCAGCGGTTGATCATAAAGGTGGCGGCGCCCTCAAAATACGCCATCAACTCGGCCCGATGCTCCGGCGCCAGCCCCAGCGTCTCGTCCAACGAATCGCGCATGTGGCCGACCCACGCATCCCGCGCCGCTTGGTCGATGGGAAACGGCATGTGCCGCATCCGCAGTCGCGGGTGGCCGCGCTCGAGCCCGTACTGCGGCGGTCCGCCGAAATATTGGACGAGAAATAGCGCCTGGTGCCGCTTGGCCTCGGCAAACGCCTCCGGCTCGACCGGGAACATCCCGCCAACCACCGGATCGGCCCGCAACCGGTCATAAAACCGATCCACCAGCTCGAAGAAGAACCGATCTGCGTCCGGCGAACCGCCGAGCTGTTCGTGCAGGGACATGGGGGGAATTGATGAGTGAGGAATGCGGAATGATGAGGGGAGCGATGGCAGAGAATTGCGGATTGATGATCGCGGATTGATGAAACGCCGGCTCGGCGCTGGTGTCGGCTGCTGTTGCCTGTCGCCCTGAACGAAGTGAAGGGTCTCACGCCGAAGCCATCGGCCTGTATCAGCGGCCGCCCGACCTCCGTTCGTGGTGAGCCTGTCGAATCCATGAACGGAGCCGCCACCGCCGCCAACCGCTTCCGTTGCCTTTCTCTTGCCGTTAGCTGACAGCCGATAGCTGATAGCTGTCAGCTTCTCTTGCCGTTAGCTGACGGCTGATAGCTGATAGAGCGGTATGAAGAGAGATTAGAAGGTTGCGCGGAATCATCCGCACCCAGGAGGGGGGCAGCCGGCGATAGCCGAGCGGGGGGGTGAACCGGTCGCATTCTGCGCGACGCATCACGACCACCCCCACCGGCGCTCACGCGCCACCTCCCCGACGGGGAGGGGTTTGGCTTGTTCCTGATCGTCAGGAACCGGCCTCCCCACTTCGCACATCTCTGAATACCGCTCTAGCCGACAGATTCCGTTGTCGTCCGCTATTTTCCCGGCTGCGAGGGGCGGAGTTCGACGAGCGACGGCAGGGCGCGAGCGGGCATGGCAAGCAGATCGAGCACGACTTGGGCAATGTCGTCGGGCTGCAACGTGTTGGTGGCGTCGGGGTCGGGCGTCCGGCCGCCGAGGCTGGTGCTGACCGAGCCGGGCATGATGCACGACACCTTGATCCCCTGCGACCGGACTTCCTGCATCAGCGCTTCGGTGAAGCCGTTCAACCCGTATTTCGACGCGTTGTAGGCGGTCATGTTCGGGTGGGCGTAGCGCCCGGCGAGGCTGGAGATGTTGAAGATATAGCCGCCGCCGCGAGCCGTCAGCCGGGGAATCGCGGCCCGGCAGCAGAGAAACGGGCCGGTCAGGTTCGTCGCGATCAGCGTCGTCCACTCCTCGGTCGTCGTCTCGGCGGCTGGTTTGAACAGGATGACGCCCGCGTTGTTGATCCAGATGTCGATCCCGCCGAACGTCTTCTCCGCATGGGCGGCGAGCTGTTCGACGGCGTCGGGGTCCGACACGTCGCACGGGCGACCGGCGGCGCGATGTCCGGCGGCGCCCAACTCGGTCACGACGCGGGCCACCTCGTCGCCGTTGCGGGCCGAGACGACGACCGACGCGCCCGCCTCG
>JBBSVG010000436.1:0-3539 GCA_038233775.1 Bacteroidota bacterium
CCATCGATGTGGCGCTCTACTCGCTGAACCTGCAGACGCTCATCGATGCGCTGATCAACGCCAAGATGCGCGGCGTCAAGGTTCGGGTCGCGCGTGATGGCGACAACAGCACGGCCGGGTTCGGTCAGCTTACCTCGGCCGGGATCAGCGTGTCGAGCTACGCCAACTCGTCGGTCGATACACACAACAAGTTCTTCATCTTCGACGCCCGTGACAGCAGCCAAGTGACCGACGACTGGGTCTGGACCGGCTCGCTCAACGCGACCAACTCGGCCGGCGGAACCGAAGCCTACCAGAACTCCATCCAGATTCAAGACCCGGCGCTGGCGCGGATCTATCAGGTTGAGTTCGAGGAGATGTTCGGCTCGACCGGCGAGACGGCCAACCAGAGCGCCGCCCGCTTCTCGATCAACAAGGCCGACAACACGCCGCACCGCGTTCCGATCAAGGGAACGATGGTCGAGGTGTTCTTCTCCCCGTCGGACAACGTACAGGAGCAGATTGCCAACTCGATCAACTCGGCCGATCACACGGTCGCCTTCGAGCTGCTGAACTTCACCCGACTGGAACTGGCCGCCGCCGTCATCGCCCGCCGTCAGGCCGGGATCGTGACCCAGGGCATCGTCGAGACGGATGGAACCGGCTCGCAGGTGTCGTCGCTGAAGGCCAACGGGGTCGATATTTATCTGCACTCCGACAACCTTCCGACCCCGGCCGCCGACGCCAAGCTGCTGCACCACAAGTACGCGATCATCGACGGCGATTTCCCCGACTCCGACCCGCGCGTGCTGACCGGCTCGCAGAACTGGAGCACCTCGTCGCTGACCCAGGACGACGAGAACATCCTGATTCTGCACTCGAACCGGATCTCGCGGCTCTATTTGCAGGAGTTCGCGGCCCGCTACGCCGAGCAGGGCGGCACCACGCAGATCCCGACCGATGTCGTCAATGACCGGACGACGCCGGACGGCTTCGCGCTGAATCCGGCTGCGCCGAACCCGTTCAACCCGACGACGACGATCAGCTATCAGCTCTCGGCAGTTGGCAACGTCCGGCTCGACGTGTTCGACGCGCTCGGTCGCCGGGTCAAGACGCTCGTCGAGGAGCGGCAATCGGCCGGCGCCCACACGGTCACGTTCGACGGCGCCGGGCTGCCGAGCGGTCTGTACCTCGCTCGCCTGACGGCCAGCGGCCGGATCGCCACCCAGCGGATGACGCTGGTCAAGTAACCGCAAAGTCGGTCGCAATGCAAAGAGGCTCCCGGTGGGAGCCTCTTTGCGTTTAAGCTATCAGTTTCACGGCAAAAAACGGAATCGGTCGGCGGCGGCTCCGTTGTGGATTCAGGCGCGGGCGACGCCCAGCGCCCCACGCTCACCACGAACGGAGACTTGCTTCGGCGTGAGACCCTTCACTTCGTTCAGGGTGACAGACAAGGCTGAAAAAAGCGCCGCGCTACCGTTTCATCATTCCTCGCTCATCGTTCCTCATTCTCTTCCATCGCTCATCGCTGTCTCCAGATTCATCATTTCTCCCCCATCATTCCTCAATTCCCCGTGCTGATCTCGACGTCGCCGTAGGTCAGCAAGATGCCGCGATTGTCGTAGAAGAACAGCCGGACTTGTTTGCCGCGCAGGTTGGCGAGGCTGTTTCCGGCGGCGAGGTACTTCATGTCGAGTGCTTCGACCCGGAGCGGCGAGTCCTGCACGCGGGCGTCGGAGAACAGCGTGACGCGCTCCTCGCCGCGAAACCCCTGAACGAACAGCCCGTTCAGCACGACTTGGTCAGGCTGCCGCAGGTAGAGCTGAAAGTGGACGATCCCGTCTCGGGTCGGGTTGGGATAGACCGGCCGAATGACGACATCGTTGCCGTAGGTGTTCGACAGCAGACGCCAGTCGTTCGGATCGGCCGAGACGGTGTTGCCGTCGGCGTCGGTCTGGTTGATCTTCCCGTCCGAAGCGTGATCCGGCTCCTGCCGATTCAGGTCGTCGGCCTTCGAGTTACACCCCCAAACGGCGCTCGCCCCGACCGCAAACGCGATCAGGGCGAGCGTGTTCAGCCAATGGCCGCGCTTCACGCGACGACCGCCTTCGGGGCGGCGATGGCGTGCTGCTTCAACAGGTCGCGGGCGATGACGATGTGCTGCACCTCGCTCGTCCCTTCGTAGATCTCGGTAATCTTCGCGTCGCGCAGCAGCCGCTCGACCTGATATTCTTGGACATAGCCGTAGCCGCCGTGAACCTGAATCGCTTCGAGCGCGCTCTTGACGGCGACCTTCGATGCGTACAGTTTCGCCATCGCGGCCTGCCGGGTGTAGCGCTCGCCCTTGTCTTTTAGCGACGCGGCCTGATAGGTCAAGAGCCGGGCGGCGTCGAGTTCGACGGCCATATCGGCCAGCTTGAACTGGATCGCCTGCAACTGGTTGATCGGCTTGCCGAACGCCTTGCGCTCACCGGAGTAGGCCACCGACCGCTCCAGCGACGCGGCGGCGATCCCGAGCGCTTGGGCCGCAATCCCGATTCGGCCGCCGTCGAGGCTCATCAAAGCGATCTTGATCCCGAATCCCTCGGCGCCCAACCGGTTCGCGACCGGGATGCGGACGCTCTCGAAGGCGAGGCTGGTCGTGTCGGAAGCGCGAATGCCGAGCTTCTTCTCCTTCTTCAGCGACGAGAAGCCGGGCGTCCCTTTCTCGACGATGAAGCAAGTGATCCCGCGCGTCCCGGCCTCACGGTCGGTGGCGGCGAAGACCAGATAGATGTCGGCGGTCGAGCCGTTGGTGATCCAGTTCTTCAGCCCGTCGATGACGTACTCATCGCCGTCGAGTGTGGCGACGGTCCGCTGATGGGTCGCGTCCGATCCGGCTTCGGGTTCGGACAAACAGAAGGCGCCGAGCTTCTGCCCGGTCGCCAGCGGCCGGAGGTACTTTTCCTTCTGCTCGTCGGTGCCGAATGCGTTCAAGCCCCAGCAAACAAGCGAGTTGTTGACGCTCATAATAACGGCGGCCGAGGCATCGACCTTGGCGATCTCCTCCATCGCCAGCACATAGGACATCGTGTCGAGTCCGGCGCCGCCCCACTGCTCGGGGACCATCAGCCCCAACAACCCGAGTTCGCCCATCAGCTTGACCTCGCGGGTCGGGAACTCGGACTTCTCGTCGCGCTCGATCACGCCGGGCGCCAACTCGGCTTGGGCGAAATCGCGGGCCATATCGCGGATCATCCGCTGTTCTTCGGTCAGTTCGAAATCCATGAAGGGTGCCGGGTTGGGGACAGAAAAAGGAGATTGCCGAGCAGCAGGCAACGGTCGCGCCGCCGTCAGTCGCGGTCGAACGAGCTGATGATCCGCTCGAAATCGTCGCGCAGGGCCGGGTAGCGGCTGTACGGCGCCCAGCCGATCAGTTGATAGGAGCGCTGGCCGTCGGTGATGAACGCCACATCGTAGGTCAGCGAGTCGCCGCCCTCGGCCCGCGCCTCCATCTGCAGACGGATGCCCGGCCAACCGTCGATGACGACGTTGTTCTCCTCGATGACCGACGAGGCGAG
>JBBSVG010000437.1:0-3532 GCA_038233775.1 Bacteroidota bacterium
AGCGGCGCCGCCGGGTCGCGCTCGGTCCGGTACTGCTGAATCGCGTCTTGCGCGGTCTGGCCGGTGAGCGGGTTTTTCAGCTCGAGCGTGACGACGGGCAGGCCGTTGAGCGAGAGGACCAGATCGACCGACTGCGCCGGGCGCTCGGGGTGGTAATGCACTTGCCGGTGGACCCGCACGGTGTTCCGCTCGTAGGCGGCGCGGGTCTCGGGGTTGAGCCCGGTGGCCGGCGCGAAATGGGCCAGCCGGATCGTCTCGCCGAACCCTTTGAACCCGTGTCGCAGCACATGAAGCGCGCCTTTGCCCGCCAGTTCGTGGGTCAGCGTGTCGAGCAGCGTCGGGCGGAGTTGCGGACCGAGGATGCGCTCCAGATGCGCCCAGGTGCGCGGTTGGTCGGTCTCGATGAAGCCGAGCACGTCGTCGGGGAACAGCCCGCGCCGGGCGTCGAACGCGGCCGTGCCGGGCTGATAGCCGCCCTCGGGCGAGAGCAACGCGGCCTCGATGGCCGACTCGAACTGGATCTCGCGGTGTTTCATCGGCTCTCGGCAGCGGTGGCGTCCGGCTCGGGCCTCGCCGCCCGCACGTCGATCTGCCCCGTCACGGCGGCCGTGATCAACGCCGAGCGGTATTCCCGAAGTTTTTCAATATGGGTCCGCACCAAAGCGGAGAGTTGAACGAGTGGTCGCTCGACTTCAGATAATTGGACGGCGATGGACGACTGTTCGGGCAAGGGCGGCACGCACAGAATCAGATCGGCAATCTGCTCGAACTTGAGCGCATCGCGGGAAATGCCCTGTTCGTTCCTGAAGATTTGCGCCTGACCAATCGGGCTTGCCAAGAGTTTCCAGAGAAACACGGAATCAATCTCGTCGGCGTTCGGGCGCAGAATGCAAACGTGCTGGTTGACGTTGGCCGGACCAAGCTCGGGGCCAGCCATCGCCACGCGACCCAACGAAGCGCCGGTGATATTCAGCAGCACATCCCCGGCTTTGACTCGCGTCGATTTCATCTCCACATCGACGGACGGTTCGATGAAAGCGACATCGGACAGTTCGAGCCCGTCGAAGTGAATGTTCTGGCTTCGCAGAAACGTCACGCCTTGCGAAACATACACATCGGCGCCGCCTCTCGGGGTTTTTCCGCTGCCGATTTTCAAGGTGACGAACTTCAGTCGCTTCACGTCCCAATGGGCGGGGACTTGGCCGAGCCACGGCACGCCGGAGTCGCGGAGCGGAGCGGCGGGGTCGAGTCCGCTCGTCACGGCGCGGGTGATGAGCGCGGCGCGTTGCTCGGTCAGCAGCGCCAGCAACGCTTCCTTCCGCTCGATCAGCCCGTCGAGATGCGCCGTGCGCCGGTCGAGGAACGCGGCAATGTCGCGCTGCTCGTCCAGCGGCGGCAACGGAACCGGAAGGTTCTTCACAAACTCTTCAGGCACTCGTTTTTGTCCGCCAGCGCCATACATATGAGCTTCACCGAGACGGCGAAACAGCTCCGAAGTCGTCAGATAAAAGAGAAAGCGGCCGTCGAGTTCGGCCGCAGGTCGCAAGACATGAAGCTCGGTCGTCCCGAAGGCGATGCCGTTGGTCAATCCCGATGCAAGCGCGCCTTTTCCGTTCTCGAAACAAGGGGTGATCTTGGCGACGATTACATCATTGTCGGCGAAAAAGGTGTAACCGCTGCCGATCTCGTCCAGCGGTTTTTCCTGCTCCAGATTTAGCCCACCGTACTCGCCAACGGCATTCATCGGGACGAAGGAAACAAGCGTGTCGGCAGGCAACGGCAGCTTCGTCCCGACTGGATTGATCTTGTGCAGAGCAAACCGCAGTCGTTTCACCGCCCAATGCGTCGGCACGTCGCCGAGCCAGTCGATGCCGGACGGGCGGTAAGCGTCGTAGCGCGTCACGCCGTCACCTCGGCGAGCATCGTCAGGATCTCGGTTTCGAGTTGCCGGATGTCGCCCTCGATCTCGGTCAGCGGACGCGGCGGGTCGTAGGTGTAGAAGTGGCGCGAGACGGGAATCTCGTAGCCGAGCCGCGTTTTGTCCAGATCGAGCCACGCGTCGGGCCAATGCGGCTTGACCTCGCGCTCGAAATAGGCGTCGATGTGCCCGCCGAGCCGTTTCAGCAGATCGGTCAGCGCGGGCGGGGTGCCGTCGTCGTCGGGGCGGTAGCCGTAGGGCAGCGGCAGCGGCGTGCCGTCGGGCAGCGGGACGATCTCCGTGTCGCGCAACTCGGGGTCGGGTTCGGGCGAGCCGTCGGGCAGCGGGCAGATGGCGGCCGTCGGGTCGCGTTCCGAGAGCGCCGCCAGAATCGCCTTCCGCATCGGCGCGGCGACTTTATAGCCGGCGGCGCGGAGCGCATCGCGCAGCACAACGGTGAACGCCTCGCGGTCGCGGGAGATCGGTTCGGGGTCGAGCGTGCCGAGCGCCGCCATCAGCCGGGTTTGTTCGGCCTCGCCGAGCGTGAGTTCCTCGCGCCACGCCGCCGAGCCGTGCTTGCGCTTGCTGGTGGCGAGCTTGCGGAACTCGCCCGTCTCGGCCACCCGCGCCAACCGCTCGGGCGTGGCTTGGAAATTCAGCCGCAGCGGTCGCTCGACGGTCAGCCGGAGAAACCCGAACGCGGCATTGTCGAAGATCTTCGAGCAGACCCGCGTCGTCGGCTGTCCGTCGATCACGACCCGACTCGTGTCGCCGTCGGTGAACACATCGTAGAGCCGGGTGATCTCGGCGATGTGGTCCGGCCGACCGTCCAACCCGTCGCCGATCTCGTGGCGCTTGTTGCCCTGGCTCTTTTTCATCTTGACGAAGTGCCGCGTCGCGTCGATGAGCTGCACCTTGCCCCGGCGATGCGCGGGCTTGCGGTTGCTGACAAGCCAGATGTAGGTGTGAATCCCGGTGTTGTAGAACAGTTGGTCGGGCAGCGCGACGACCGCATCGAGCCAGTCGTGCTCGATGATCCAGCGGCGGATGTTGCTCTCGCTCGGCCCCGGTTCCCCGGCAAACAGCGGCGACCCGTTGAACACGACGGCGATCTTCGACCCCTCGCCGCCGTCGTCGGGCGATGGGTGCATCTTGCTCATCATGTGCAGCAAAAACAGCAGCGACCCTTCGTTGATCCGGGGCAACCCCGGCCCAAACCGCCCGTCGAACCCGTAGCGCGCGTACTCTTTCCGAACGGTGTCTTGCTGCGTCTCCCACTTGACGCCGAACGGCGGGTTGGCGAGCATGTAGTGGAACTGCTTGCCGGGGTGGCCGTCGAACGTCTTGCCGTCGCCGAGCACGTCCCCGAAGGCGATGTGGTCCACCTGCTCGCCCTTGATCAGCATATCGGCGCAGCAGATCGCCCACGACTCGGGGTTGTAGTCCTGCCCGAACAACTCCAGATGAATGTTCGGGTTGAGGTCGCGGGTGTACGATTCGGAAACCGAGAGCATCCCGCCGGTGCCGCAGGTCGGGTCATACACCGTGCGGACCCGCGCCTTGCCCGAGGTCACGTCCTCGTCGTGCGTATAGGTCAAAGACGCCATCAGCCGA
>JBBSVG010000438.1:0-3527 GCA_038233775.1 Bacteroidota bacterium
GCGTTCAACGCGGACTTCGACGGCGACCAGATGGCCGTCCACGTCCCGCTCTCGTACGACGCGCAGCTCGAGGCGAACCTCTTGATGCTGTCGTCGCACAACGTCCTCAGCCCGGCCAACGGCAACCCGATCACCACGCCCAGCCAGGACATGGTGCTCGGGATGTACTACTTGACTAAGCAGAAGACCGGTGACAAGGGCGAGGGCGGGCTGTTTGCTACCGCCGAGGACGCCATCGTCGCCTACAACTCCGACGCGGTCGGGATGCACGCGAAGATCACCGTTCGGATCGACGACCGTGGGCAGATGAAGCGGATCGAGACGACCGTCGGTCGGGTGATCTTCAACCAGATCGTCCCGAAGGAGATGGGCTACCTCAACGAGCTGCTGACCAAGAAGCGGATGGTGCAGATCATCGGCGACATGTACAGCCAGGTCGGCAACCTTCGCACGGTCGAGTTCCTCGACTCGATGAAGGACATGGGGTTCACCACCGCCATGATGGGCGGCTGCTCGGTGTCGTTGCAGGACGTGATCATCCCGGCGCAGAAGACGGCGATCATCGACAAGGCGCGGGCGAAGGTCGATCAGTTCGAGCAGCAGTACGCGATGGGCTTCATCACCGACAACGAGCGGTACAACAAGGTCATCGACGAGTGGACACACGCGACCAACCAAGTCGCCAACGTGCTCTTCGACAACCTGAAGGCCGACCGCGACGGGTTCAACTCGATCTGGATGATGGTCGATTCCGGCGCTCGTGGCTCGAAGGAGCAGATTCGGCAGTTGGCCGGGATGCGCGGGCTGATGGCGAAGCCGCAGAAGTCGCTGGCCGGTTCGGCCGGTGAGATCATCGAGAACCCGATCATCGCCAACTTCCGCGAGGGGTTGAGCGTGGTCGAGTACTTCATCTCGACGCACGGCGCCCGGAAGGGTCTGGCCGACACTGCCTTGAAGACGGCCGACGCCGGTTACCTGACGCGCCGCTTGGTCGATGTCTCGCAGGACGTGATCATCAACGAGCCCGACTGCGGCATGATCCAGGGCCTGAAGACGGGCGCGTTGAAGGACGGCGAAGAGATCGTCGAGCCGCTGGCCGACCGGATTCTCGGCCGGACCTCGCTCGTCGATGTGTACGATCCGGTCACGAACGATCTGATCGTCGCCGCCAACGGGATGATCACCGAGCTGATCGCTGAGCAGATCGCCTCGTCGTCCATCGAGACGGTCAGCATCCGGTCGGTCCTGACGTGCGAGACGAAGCGCGGTTGCTGCGCGCTTTGCTACGGACGGAACCTCGCCAACGGCAAGCTCGTCGGCATGGGCGAGTGCGTCGGCGTGATCGCAGCCCAATCGGTCGGTGAGCCGGGGACGCAGCTGACGTTGCGGACCTTCCACTTGGGCGGCACGGCCGGTCGTATCGTCGCGCAGAGCACCGTGCAGACGAAGTACGCGGGTAAGGCACAGTTCGAGAACGTCCGCACCGTGGTCTACAACGACGGCGAGGAAGATCAGCTCACGGTCATCGGCCGGAACGGGTTGGTCAACATTCTCGACGAGAACAACCGCGTCGCGACCAAGTACGACGTGCCGTACGGCGCCGTGCTGAAGGTCAATGACGGGCAGATGGTGTCGCGGCTCGAGACGGTGTTCGAGTGGGACCCGTTCAACGCCGTCATCTTGGCCGACGTCAAGGGCAAGGTCCGCTACGCCGACATTCGTGACGGCGTGACGAGCCGCGAGGAGCCGGACGAGCAGACGGGTCACATCCAGCGCGTCATCATCGAGAGCCGCGACCGCACGCTCTCGCCGACGATCATCATCGAGGATGAGGACGGCGTCCGCAAGGGGTCGTACATCATCCCGACGCGGGCGAACATGAACGTCAACGACGGCGACGTCGTCCAGGCGGGTCATGTGCTGGTCAAGATCCCGCGCGAAACGGGCAAGACGCGGGACATCACCGGCGGTCTGCCTCGCGTGACGGAGCTGTTCGAGGCGCGCAACCCGGTCGATGCGGCGGTCGTTTCGGAGATCGACGGGACCGTCTCGTTCGGCGCGATCAAGCGCGGCGCCCGTGAGGTGCTGATCTCGGCCCGCGACGGCTCGGATCAGAAGAAGTACCTCGTCCCGTTCGGCAAGCACATCCTCGTCCAGGAGAACGACTTCGTTTACTCCGGCGAGCAGCTCTCCGATGGGGCTATCGCGCCGCACGACATCCTGCGGATCAAGGGACCGGCCGCCGTGCAGGCGTATCTGGTCAACGAGATCCAGGAAGTCTACCGGTTGCAGGGCGTGAAGATCAACGACAAGCACGTTGAAGTGATCGTCCGGCAGATGATGCAGAAGGTCATCGTCGTCGATCCGGGCGACACGGGTTTCCTGGAGAACGATCAGGTGGATCGCGGGCGTCTGGCTGCCGAGAACGTTCGGGTGGCCGAGCGGTTCGTCATCACCGATCCGGGCGATGCGAAGCTGAAGGAAGGCCAGATCGTCTCGCGGCGCAAGCTGCGCGACGTGAACGCCGACCTGAAGCGTCGCGAGTTGACCCAGATGGCGGTCCGCGAGGCGCTGCCGGCGACGAGCGAGCCGCTGCTCTTGGGCATCACCCAAGCGGCGCTGACGACCGACTCGTTCATCTCGGCCGCCTCCTTCCAGGAGACGACCAAGGTGCTGACCGATGCGGCCATCGAGGGCAAGAGCGATTACCTGATGGGCTTGAAGGAGAACGTCATCGTCGGGCATCTCATCCCGGCCGGAACCGGCATCCGCAAGTTCCTCGACGTGATGGTGCAGACGGTCGACGAGGCAGCCGAGGAGGCCAGCCGTCAGGCCGCCATCGCGGCAGCGAGCCGCTACAACGCGTCGGAGCTGATCGGTGAGATCACCGGCGGCGGCGGGATGTACTCCGCCGTGCGGCCGGAGTCGGTGCCGGGCTCGGACGAGGCGAAGTCGCTGGCGTCGTAAGCGTTGGTCGGCAGGTGACGGACCGCAGCGCCCGGTTGACCCTCACGGTCGGCCGGGCGCTGCGGCGTTAGAGACTGGCGTAGGCGCGTGTCTCGAGATAAGTCAGGACGAATGAGCCAAAAAATGAAAGGGTTGCGTATAGTTGTGTGGGCGGCTGTTGCTGCCTCCGGAGGCAACCCTTTACGGCCGGTCCGGCCAGGGCTGCACCCGGCACACAGACCCACGGAGGTCAGGATGAGACAGACGATAAAGAGAGGCGCGCTCACAGGTGCGCTGCTGCTCGGTCTGACGGGCGCCGCATCGGCCCAGATTGTCACGTCGGCTGCGGGCGCCGATCCCACCGCGATCCTGACGGAGGTGACCAATTTCCGCACGGCGCTCGGGACGCTCAACCCGAACGTGGCTGGCTCGGTCGGCAGCGGACGTCGGGAGGTCAACTGGGACGGCGTGCCCGACATCCGCGCCGCGCCGAACAACCTGCCGCTAAACTTCTTCAACGTCAACTCGCCCCGAGGCGTCGTCTTCAGCACGCCGGGAACGGGCGTTCAGGTCAGCGCCAA
>JBBSVG010000439.1:0-3525 GCA_038233775.1 Bacteroidota bacterium
AGTCGATCATGGACTACCTGTTCCGCTGGCTGGAGCTGAAGTTCCTGCCGCCGGTGCCGGAGATCGGCGGTCACGAGGCGTCCGGTTCGACGCTCACGACCGACGAGGCGCAGGTCGTTATGCAGACCGCGACCTTGCCCGCGCCGTCGCTCAACGCCCCGACTTTTGCTTCGGCCCGGACGGCGCAGGACCGGAAGGAAGACCGCGTCTATGAAGCGCAGGCCGACGCGCCGCCGTGTACCAACTGCGGCGAGATCATGGTTCGCGGCGGCAGTTGCTACAAGTGCCTCAACTGCGGCTCGACGAGCGGTTGCTCCTGAGCCGTTTCATCCAACTGCCGCGCCCGACCGGGGCACGAATCGGGCGCGGCGGCAACTATCATTAAACGGGGGAGACCCAACAGATGTCCAGCAAGCGTGAATTGATCGAGCCGAACGAGGGCGACAAGCGCTACGTCCGGCGAGACGACGACGGCACCTTCAAGGAGAGCGACGATGTCAGCAGGTCGCTGTCGCAGGACGTGAAGCAGAAGGCCAAAACCGAGGTCAAACCCGGTCACGGCGACCAGGGCGACCAGAAGCGCAAGGGCTAATCAAACCGACAGAACCCGACGGTCGGCGCACGTCCGACTAACCGCCGCCTGTCGCGCCGAATTTCGTCGGTTTAGCGGCCAAGCGCCCGTCCTCTCCCGAGGCGGGCGCTTTCGCTTGGCGACCGGCGGTTCCAACTCGGCCTTATCTTTAGGGCCGATTCCGGTTCAGCGCTCTTGTCCGTCTCATCAATCCGCGATCACCAATCATCAATCGCCGTTTCATCGCTCATCACTCATCGCTCATCGCTTCCCCATGATTCCCCTGTTCGATCTGAATTACGACGAGGCCGAGGCGGCGGCGGTGGCCCGCGTGCTCGGGCGGAAGTGGCTGACGATGGGCGAGGAGACGCAGGCATTTGAACGCGCGTTCGCCGATCTGATCGGCGTTCGGCACGCCTTCGCCGTCGCCAACTGCACCGCCGGGCTGCATTTGGCCTACGTCGCCGCTGGCGTGAGCGAGGGCGACGAGGTGATCTGTCCCGCATTGACGTTCGTCGCGACGGCCAATAGCGCCGTCTATGCCGGGGCGCGACCGGTGTTCGCCGATATCGTCGGGCCGAACGATCTGACCATTGATCCCGACGACGTGGCGCGGCGGATTACGGCGAAAACCAAAGCGATTTCGGTCGTCCACTACGCCGGTTATCCCGTCGATCTGGCGCCAATCGAGCGGCTGGCCGCCGAGCACGGGCTTGCGATCATCGAAGACGTTGCCCACGGTCCCGACATTTGGCTGGCCGATGGTCGGGCCGCCGGATCGGTCGGCAAAGTCGGCTGCTTCTCATTTTTCTCGAACAAGAATCTGGCGGTCGGTGAGGGCGGGATGGTCACAACCGACGATGACGCGGTCGCCGAGCGGCTCCGGCTGATGCGCTCGCACGGGATGACGACGATGACGCTCGACCGGCACAAGGGGCGGGCGACGAGCTACGATGTTGTCTCGCCCGGTTTCAACTACCGGATGGACGAGATTCGCTCGGCGCTCGGGCTGGCCCAACTCGCCAAGCTGCCCGCGATGCAAGCGCGTCGCCGCGAGCTATCCGACCGCTACCGCGCCGCGCTGGCCGACGTGCCCGGCGTCGCCGTCCCGTTCGCCGGGCATCCGGGCCGCAGCGCGCACCATATTCAGCCGATCTTGCTGCCCGATGGAACCGACCGCGAGGCGGTCATGGTCGAGCTGCGCCGACGCGGCGTCCAATCGAGCATCCACTACCCAGCGCTGCACCTGTTCAGCTATTACCGGACGGCGTTCGGCGGACACGACGGGCAGTTGCCGCAGACCGAAGCCGTCACCCGGCGCGAATTAACGCTGCCGCTGTTCCCGACGATGACCGACGAGCAGCTCGAGACGGTCGTCGCTGAACTCGCTGCGACGCTGGTCGCCGTCGGTCCGGCGCTGGCGGCCTGACGATGCGGCTGCTGTTTCTGGCCGATCCGAACGCGATCCACACGCGCCGCTGGGTCGCTGCCTTCGTCCGGCGCGGCTGCGAGGTGCATTTGGTCGGCGGCGAACCGGTCCGCGAGCCGCAACCCGGCGTGACGTATCACGACGATCTGGCGCGGATTCGCTCACGGAAGCGGCGGACGCTGGCGGCGGTTGTGCGGATGCGCGGGCTGGTGCGATGGATTCGGCCGGACGTGCTGCACGCCCATTACGCGACCGATTACGCGTGGTGGGGCGCGCTGAGCGGATTTCACCCGTTCGTCGTCACGGTCTGGGGGTCGGATGTGTACCTCGAACCGCTCAAGTCCGCGCCGCGCCGCGCGCTGATCCGCTGGGGGCTGCGACAGGCCGATCTGATCACCGCCGACAGTCTCGATCAGCTTCGGGCCGTCCGCGAGTTGGGCGTGAACCGACCGGCCGAAGTGATCCAATGGGGCGTCGATCTGGCCCGATTCCGGCCCGATCTCGACGCATCGGACTGGCGCCGGACGCTGGCGATCCCGGACGGCGCGTTCGTCGCGTTCAGTCCGCGCCAACTGACGCCGCTCTACCGGATCGAAACAATCCTCTCCGCCTGGCCGCTGGTTCGGCGCGAGTTGCCCGACGCGGTGCTGCTGCTGAAAGCGTTCGGCAAAGCCGATCCGGCGCACGACGCCCATCTGCGGGCGCTCATCGCGGCCGATCCCGACCTGACCGCCGGCGTTCGCATCGTCGAGGAAGTGCCGTACGAACGGATGGCCGAGTTGTACGCGCTGGCCGACGCCGTCGTCTCGATCCCGCGCTCCGATGGAACGCCGGTTTCGCTGCTCGAGGCGATGGCCTGCGGCACGCCGGTCGTGGTGGGCAACCTGCCGTCGGTCGTCGAGTGGGTTCGCGACGGCGAAACCGGCGTCGTGCTGCCCGAGGTCACGCCCGATGCGCTCGCCGCCGCGCTCGTTGGGCTGGCCCGAGACGCTGGCCGTGCCCGTCGCCTGAGCGATGCTGCGCTGTTGCTGATTCGGCGCGAGATGGACCACGACCGCTGGATGGACCGAATGCTGGACCGCTACCGCTCTCTTTTAGATCATTGAAAACAAAACCGTTACAAGCTGTCATTCTTGCCGGGGGACGGGGCACCCGTCTGGCGCCGTACACGACGGTGCTGCCGAAACCGCTGATGCCGATTGGCGAGTACCCGATTCTGGAGGTCGTCCTGCGGCAGTTGAAGGCGCACGGCGTGGACCGGGTCGTCATGGCCGTCGGCTATCTGGCCGGGCTGCTCGAGGCGTACTGCGGCGACGGTTCGCGCTGGGGACTCGAGATTCGCTACGCCCACGAGCGCGAACCGCTCGGCACGGCGGGTCCGCTGGCCGCGCTCCGCGATCAGTTGGACGAGACGTTCCTGATGATGAACGGCGATATTCTCACCGATCTGGATTACGCCGATCTGCTCGCGTTTCACCGGACCGGCGGCGCGGCCGTCACGATTGCGACCTACCCCAAACCGGTC
>JBBSVG010000440.1:0-3522 GCA_038233775.1 Bacteroidota bacterium
CGTCAAGCGCGGCGCGAAGGCGGCCGAAGGCGTCCAAGTCTCTGGCGTGACGGCCGATTACGACCGCGTCTCGACGCTCGACTTCAGCAGCGGCCGCTTCTTTACGCCGTCCGAAGCCAACGGCGCCCGACCGGTCATCGTGCTCGGGTCGGAGATCGCGGCGACGCTGTTCAGCGAGTTCGAGAACCCGGTCGGCCAGACGGTCCGACTGTCCGGCCGACCGTTCACCGTGACCGGCGTGCTGTCCAAGAAAGGCAAGTTCTTGGGCCTGTTTTCGCTCGATAATCAGGTGATGATCCCGCTCGATGCGTCGCGAACGATCTACGGCGACCGCCGCTCGGTCACAATCCGGGTGCGGATGGACCCGACCTTGTCGCGCGACATGGCGAAAGAGGAACTGACCGGTCTTGTCCGCCGGGCGCGCGGGTTGAAGCCGGGCGAGAAGGACAACTTCTTCATCAACCAGCAGGAAAACATCGCGCAGAACGTGTCCACATTGAAGAACACGGTGTACGCCGTCGGGCTGTTTCTCGCGGCCCTCTCGCTGGTCGTCGGCGGGATCGGGATCGTCAGCATCATGTTCGTCTCGGTCCGTGAGCGGACCAAAGAGATCGGTACACGCAAGGCGCTCGGTGCGACCAAAGCGAACATTCTCTGGCAGTTTTTGCTCGAAGCCGTGACGATCTGCCTGATCGGCGGGCTGATTGCGCTCTTTATCGTCGTCATCATCGCCGTGGTGTTGAAGTCGCTCGATCTGCCAGCGGCGCTGCCCATCGGTTGGGTCGTGGCCTCGCTGCTGCTGTCGCTGATCGTCGGGCTGATCGGCGGGATCATCCCCGCGTGGAGCGCCGCTCGACTCGATCCCATCGAGGCGCTGCGCTACGAGTAGCCGCCGGGGAACGATGATTGAGGCCGTTTCTGTCGGTCCGTCGCCGTCACGCCCCGGTTTGCCCGACGCAGCCGGGGCGTTTTGTTGGGCTTATTTTCCCGAGAAGGGCTTATGAATTTTCTGGAAGCGCTGCGGATGTCGTGGCAGGCCGTCACGGCCAACAAGATTCGCGCGGGGCTGACGGTGCTCGGCATCTCGGTCGGCATCTTCTCGATCATCGCCGCGATGACGGCCGTAACGGCGTTGCAGCAGAGCATCTCGGAGAACAGCAATTTTTTGGGCGGCAACACGCTGTTCGTCCAGAAAAGCCCGGCCATCTCGTTTGGCCCGCGCAGCGAGAAGATCCGCAAGCGGCGCAACATCACCTACGCCGAGCTGTCGTGGGTCAAACCGCGCATCAAGCAGGCGGTGGCCGTCGGGATCGAGGACGAGTTCGACGTGGTCCAAGTGACCTTCGGCAAGGAGAAGACGAACCCGAACGTCGATCTCATCGGCGGCGATGAATCGTACGCCGTCAACAACAACCGGATCGTCAGCGAGGGGCGCGACCTCTCGGCCGGCGACGTGGTCAGCGCCCGCAAGGTGGTTATCCTCGGGATGGACGTGGTCGATAAGCTGTTCCCGAACATCACGGCCGTCGGCCAAACGGTCCGTGTCGATGGGCTGTCGTTCGAGGTGATTGGGATCTACGAGGCCAAAGGCTCGCAGTTCGGCCAGTCGCAGGACAACGAGGTGACGATCCCGATCACGACCGCGCTGAACGTGCACGGCTCGCAGTGGCAGTCGCTCGGCCTGTCCGTTTCCGCCCCGAGCGCCGAAGACGTCGAGGCGACGCGCGACGAGATCACTGGGCTGATGCGAACCGTCCGCAAGGTCAAGCCCGGCGAGGAGAACGACTTCGAGATCTTCTCCAACGAGGCCATCGCCGAGACCTTCGGCAAGCTGACGAGTGTCGTCACGCTCGTCACGCTGCCGATTGCGCTGATCTCGCTGATCGCCGCCGGGATCGGGATTATGAACATCATGCTCGTCAGCGTGACCGAGCGGACCAAGGAGATCGGCACGCGCAAGGCGCTCGGCGCGACCAAGCGGAACCTGATCCTGCAATTCCTCCTCGAAGCGATCATGCTCTGCCTGATCGGCGGCGTGCTCGGGATTCTCGGCGGCGTGGCCGTCGGCAACGTGGCGGCGCTGCTGTTGAAAAGCAGTGCAGTCTTCCCGGTCGGCTGGGCGATCTTCGGCCTCGCAATGTGCAGCCTGACGGGGCTGATCGCCGGACTCTATCCCGCCTTCCGCGCCGCACAACTCGACCCCATCGAGGCGCTGCGCTACGAGTGATGAATGATGATTGAGGATGGGGACCGGTCGCCGTTCATCAATCTGCCATCATCGTTCATCCATTCGGTTGTAACCTTTCCGGGTCCGGGTTCGTCTGTGAGGTGTTCCCCTCTCACTCCCTGGACCCTCGCACCCCGATGAATCTCTCCGAAGCGCTCCTTATGTCTTGGCAGGCCCTGTCGAGCAACAAGCTCCGCGCGGGGCTGACGGTGCTCGGCATCTCGGTCGGCATCTTCTCGATCATCGCCGCGATGACCGCCGTTGCGGCCCTCGAGACCAGCTTGTCCGAGAACTCGAGCCAGTTGGGCGGCGACGTGTTTCAGGTGCAGAAGTTTCCCGGCGCTGACTTCGGACCGGGCAACCGCGACAAGTTCCGCAACCGCCGCGACCTGACCTTCGAGCAACTGACGCTGGTGAAAGACCACGCGGCGCTGCCGCTAACGATGGGCATTGAGGTCTGGCCCGCGTTCGACGGGGTGATCCAGGCCGGGCAGGAGAAGACGAACCCGAACGTCCAGATCAACGGCGGCGACGAAGGGTTCGCCACCGACAACAACTACGGGATCGCCGAGGGGCGCGAGCTGTCGGCCGCCGATGTCGGCAGCGCTCGGCACGTCGTCGTGCTCGGGATGGATGTCGTCGATAAACTATTCCCGAACATCCCGGCCGTCGGCCAGACCGTGCGGGTCGGCGGGACGGCGATGGAGGTGATCGGGATCTACGAGGCCAAAGGCTCGCAGTTCGGCCAGTCGCAGGACAACCTCGTCTCCATCCCCGTCACGACGGCCCTCAGCCTCTACGGCGCCGAGGGCCGCTCGCTCAACCTGACCGTGCGCGCATCCAACTCGGCGCAGATGGAGGCGACGCAGGACGAGATTATCGGGCTGCTCCGCACCGTCCGCAAGGTCAAGCCGGGCGCCGACAGCGATTTCGAGATCTTCTCCAACGATTCGATCATGGAGACGTTCGGCAAGCTGACGAGTGTCGTCACGCTCGTCACGCTGCCGATTGCGCTGATCTCGCTGATCGCCGCTGGAATCGGGATCATGAACATCATGCTCGTCAGCGTGACCGAGCGGACCAAGGAAATCGGCACGCGCAAGGCGCTCGGCGCGACCAAGCGGAACCTGATCCTGCAATTCTTGCTCGAAGCGATCATGCTCTGCCTGATCGGCGGCGTGCTCGGGATTCTCGGCGGCGTCGCCGTCGGCAACGTGGTGGCGCTGCTGTTGAAGAGCAGCGCGGTCTTCCCGGTCGGCTGGGCGATCTTCGGCCTCGCGATGTGCAGCCTGACG
>JBBSVG010000441.1:0-3510 GCA_038233775.1 Bacteroidota bacterium
CGTCCACAACGCCGCGCCGTCGGTGGTCGGCGAACCGAGCGTGGCGAGCCCGAGCCGCAGCTTGAGCGGCCGAACCGGCGCACCCTCGATGCCCAGCCGGACGGCGGCCGGGTAGCGGCTGTCTTTGGCGAGGTCGGCGACCAGCACGAGTGGCAGAGCGGACGGCGTGTAGGCCAATCCGGTCGAGAGCATCTGGGCCAGCGGCTCGGCCCCGCCGCCCCAGCTCGGCGCGTTGAGGTTCGTCGCCGCCAATCCCCAGCTCAGCCCAGCGCCGAGCGGAACGCGGGCACCGGCATCCACCCCGAGCGTCGCGTCCGAGCCGAAGTCGCCGCCAATCGCGACCGAGCGGTAGGCGACCGTTAGGCCGAGATCGAGCCCGAGGCCACCGCTCGCGTTGCCAATCACCCGACGGGCGATGCTGACGCCGAGCGCCGTCTCGCGATAGAGTTCGAAGCCGGACCGCACGCCGCTCAACGCAACGGTCCCGAACCGGGCAGACCTTGCGACCGAACCACCGGCGCCGCCGAGTTCGCCGATCCCGAACGGCCGGTCGGCGTCGGTCTGCAACTCGAACAGGCCTCGCAGACCGAGCAGCCCGGCCGGGTTCAGGCCAAGCGAGCCCAATCCCGCCGAAAGCCCGACCGAGGCGCCGCCCATCCCGGCCGCACGGGTCGCCGGTTGCGGTCGGTCACCACCCGCCCACGACGCTGACGCCGAAACCAGCAACAGCGCAGCGACGGCGACGAGCCGAACGAGGCGGCGCGGCGCGGATCGCGTCGGGCTAAGTGGCATCGGCTTTGAACCCGCAGCCCGACCAACCCCGCCTCGTTGTCCCATCTCAGGTCCGATTTCCATGCGCGCTCGCCTTTGGTCTGCTGTTCTCGCTGCGCTGTTGCCGATCCTCGTCGCCTTGCCCGCCCGCGCCCAAGAACATGAGTTCAACGCGAAGGTCAAGGTCGATACACAGCAGCTCAACGCGAGCGACAAGGACCGGACGGCGCGGTTGCAGGGGCAGATTCAGGAGTATCTGAACCAGACCCGTTGGACGCAGGAGAACTTCGAACAACCGCTCGAGGTCGAGGTGACGGTCGTGCTCAACACGGTCCGCAACCAGGACGAATACGACGGTCAGTTCGTCATCACCTCGCGCCGACTGCTCTACGGCGTCGCCCAGAGTTCACCGATGCTGCGCTTGCTCGACACCAAGTGGAAGTTCAAGTATAATGATACGCAGAACTTTTCGTTCAACTCCGAAGTATTCGATCCGCTGTTGAGCGTGCTCGACTACTATGCGTACATCATTCTGGCCTACGACACCGATTCGTACGAAAACCAATCGCAGGTCGCGCAGAACTATTTGGAGACGGCCCGGCGGATCGCCAACCGGGGGACGAACAACGGCGTCTATGCCTACGGCTGGCAGACGCAGCAGGCCGACGGGCGCTACGATTTCGTCAATGAACTGCTCTCGGCCAAGCTGATCCCGTTTCGCGCCGCGCTCTACGCCTACCACTTCAACGGGCTCGATCTGCTCGCCACTCGGCCCGAGCAGGGTCGGGCGAATATGGCCCGGACGCTCCGGGTGCTGGCCGATTTGAAGAAGCGCTACCCGACCAACGTCGTGCTCAACCGGTTCTTCGAGATCAAGAGCGGCGAGATCGTCCAGACGTTCAAGGAAGACCCCGAACGTGGTGCGCTCTATCAGGTCTTGATCGAGGCCGACCCGCTCCACCGCACCGCCTACGACGATCTGCGGTAACGTTACCGGACCGTCACGCGCACGATCCGGTCGCCGATCTGCAACTGATCGACGACCTCGAACCCGCTCGTGACGTGGGCGAAGATCGTGTACCGCCCGTCCAGATGCGGCGTCGGGACGTGGGTGATGAAGAACTGGCTCCCTTCGGTGTCCTTCCCAGCCGATGCCATCCCGACCGCGCCCCGGTCGTAGCCCGCCTCGCTGATCTCGGTCCGCAGCGCGTAGCCAGGTCCGCCCCAGCCGTCGCCGCGCGGGTCGCCGCCCTGAACGACGAAATCCGGCACCACCCGGTGAAACGTCGTCCCGTCGTAGAACCCTTTCCGGGCGAGCGCAACAAAACTCGCCGTCGTCGTCGGCGCGCCGGCCGGATCGAGCGCGAGCGTGATCGTCCCTTTGGTCGTGACGAGCGTGGCGACGGGCTGCGGACCCAACGCGCTGAGGATCGCCAGCGGATCGTCCGGCTGGCTGCGAACGGTCGAGCGCGTCGGCACCTGACGGCTGACATCCCGACCCGTGCGGGCTTTGATCGCCCCGGCGGCGGTTAGCGCGACGGTTCGGTCGGCGCTGCGAAGCTGCCGCTCCAACGCTGCGTTGATTCGGCCCGAGTCACCGACCGCCGCCGTCAGCGATTTGACGACTTCGACGAGCGGCTCGACATCGTCGGGCACTTGCAACCGGTCGGCGGCCCGGATCAGCGCGGCCGTCGCGGTCGGGTCGCGGAACAGCGAGTCGCCGAGCGCGGTCGCGGCGGTCGTCATCCCGGCCAGATCGCCCCGATCCAGGGCGGCGATCAGCACCGGTCGGGCGCGAGCGGAGGCGCCAGCATCGGTCGCGGCGATGGCTTTCGTCGCCGTCACCAGCCCGTCGAGCGCGGCCGTGGCGACGAGCGAATTGCTGTCGGCGGCGGCGCCGATCAGCCCCGGCAGCCGATCCGCGCCCCACGCGCCGATCAACCGGGCACGGATGCGCGGATCGGTCGTCTGCAACATTCGCGCATCGACCAACGACGCGGCCCGGTCGGGATCGAGCGCGGCGAGCGCAACCAGCGCCGAGGCGACCTGCCGCTCCGTCCAACGTCCGCCCGACGCAACGGCGACGAGCGTCGAGTCAAATAGGTGAAAACCTTGGCCGCGACCGAACGCCTTCAACTTCGGCGCGGCGGCGGCGATCCCGTCGAGCGCGGTTAACGAGACGGATTCGACCCGGTCGGCGACGGCCCCGGCCAGCGCTCGGGCGGGATCGCTGTTCGACTTCATCTCGTAGCCCGACAACGCACGGGCGGCGGCGATCCGCACCGTCGCGGCCGGATCGAGCCGCAGCCGCTCGGCGATCAAGCCCAAGCTCGCCACCTCCTTCAACCGACCGAGCGCGCCCAAGGCGAACATCCGCGCCTCCTCCCGCCGGTCAAGCGCCAGCCGACTCAAGGTGCCGAGTTGCGGCCGAATCAGCGCCGGGTCGGTGATCCGGCTGAAGGCATACGCCGCCCGCCAACGAACATCGCCCGACGGGTTCGCGGCCAGTTCGCTCAACCTCGCCACCGCTTCCGGCGACGACACGCGGCGCATCCCAAACCGCGCCAGCGCCATCGCTTGCTGCCCGTTGCCCCACGTCGTCGCCGGTCGCAGCGTCGCAACCGTGCGGAGCGCCGTCGGACTGCCGATTCGGCCGAGCGCTTCGAGTTCGCGGCCGAGCGCCACGCTGTCACGCTCAACGCCAATTCGGCTCACCAGCGCCATCTGGCCGAGCGAATC
>JBBSVG010000442.1:0-3496 GCA_038233775.1 Bacteroidota bacterium
CGCCGACGGACGCGCCGCTGCGCTGCACAAAGGCCGCGAGACGCTGCGGATCGAAGCCGAAGCCGTCGCGGCGCTCCGGTTGGGCGAGGCGTTCGCCGACGCGGTCGAACTGATCTTGTCGTCGTCGGGCCAGGTCGTCGTGACCGGGATGGGCAAAAGCGGGATCATCGCGCGGAAGATCGTCGCGACGCTGATCTCGACCGGGACGCCCGCGCTGTTTCTCCACCCGGCCGAAGCGGTCCACGGCGATTTGGGGCTCGTTCGGCCGACCGACGTCGTGCTGGCGCTGTCCAAAAGCGGCGCGACTCGGGAAATCAGCGAGCTGCTGCCCGCGTTTCGTCGCTTAGGCGTGCCGATCATCGCGCTCGTCGGGCGACCGGGCGGCGGCGAGATTGGTCGGCTGGCCGATCTGGTGCTCGATGCGTCGGTTCCGGCCGAAGCATGTCCGCTTGACCTCGCGCCGACCGCCTCGACGACCGCCGCGCTGGCCCTCGGCGACGCCCTTGCCGTCGCACTGCTCGACCGGCGCGGCTTCACCGCCGACGATTTCGCGCTCAACCATCCGGGCGGCTCGCTGGGCAAGCGGCTGCAACTCTCGGTCGGCGAGATGATGGCCGCCGGCTCGGCGCTGCCTGTGGTCGGCTGCCGTGCGCCGCTGGCCGAGGCGCTGCTGGAGATGACGACCAAGCGGTTGGGCGCGACCGCCGTGACCGACGAAACCGGGGCGCTGTGCGGGATTCTGGTCGATGGCGACCTGCGCCGCTTGCTCGCCCGGACGCACAATATCGCCGGGCTGACGGTCGAGGAAGTCATGTCGCACGCGCCCAAGACGACGACGGCTGACGTCCGCGCCGCCGTCGCGCTGCGGCAGATGGAAGAATATGCGATCAGCCAACTCATCGTCGTGGACGAGGGCCAGCGGCCGGTCGGGATGGTTCACCTGCACGATCTCGTGCGAGCCGGACTCACATGACGCGACCCGACTGGCTCGACCGCTATCACCGCCGAATGGCACCGCTCGGCGGCGTCTCGACCGGCAATCTGCTCGAGCTCTCGACGGCCGGCGATGTTTCGTTCGACCGACTCTGGGCCGGGATCGACGGGGCCAGCACGCGGGTCTGGATGGAGATGTACATCTTCACGCCGGACGCCGTCGGGATCGAGACGCTGGCGAAACTGACCGCCGCCGCCCGTCGCGGCTGCGAGGTCGCGCTGATGACCGACGCCATCGGCTCGCCGAAGCTCAAGGACGAGCACACGGCGGCGCTGCGGGCGGCGGGCGGCCACGTCCAATGCTTCAGTCCGCTGGCGCCGTGGCGGCGTCGGGGACCGTACAGCCGCCGCAATCACCGCAAGATCGTCGTCGTTGACCAAGCGACGGCGTTCACCGGCGGCCTCAACATCAGCGTCGATTACGCCGGACCCGAGCACGGCGAGGCGATGTTCCACGATTATCTGCTGACGGTCACCGGACCCGCGACGGCCGATCTGGCGGCGATCTTCCACCGAAGTTGGCGCGAGGCCGACGGCCATCCACTGACTGAACTGCCGCCTGCCGAGCCGCAGTCCGACGGGACCGAGGTCCAGATCCTGACGCTCGACCGACACCGGGGACGGCGCGACCTCGAACGGGCGCTGGTCGCTGCGCTCGAATCGGTCGAGCGGAGCGGGCTGGTCGTCTCGCCGTACTTCGTCCCGACGCGGCGGCTGACCCGAGCGCTCGTCGGCGCGGCGCGGCGTGGGGCGAAGATGCGCGTCATCACGGCCGGCCGGTCGGATGCGCCAGCGGCCCGCTGGGCGGCGCACCACAGCGCCGGGAAGCTGCTCGAAGCCGGCGTCTGCATCTTCGAGTTAACCGGGACGACGCTCCACGGCAAGGCGGTCGTGCTCGACGACTGCTTCAGCGCGGTCGGTTCGTACAACATGGACCGCTGGGGCGGCTGGCACAACATGGAGGTCAGCCTGACGACCGAGCACGCTGCGCTGGCCGAGATGCTGACGGCCGACGCCGCCCGGCTGCTCGGCGGGGCCGGGTCGGAAGAACTGACGCTCAAAAAACTCGCCCACCGCTCGCCGCCCGGCAAGCTGCTCGACTGGCTCGCCTTCCGCCTGCTCTCCTTCCGATGAACACTGCCGCCGCGCGCTCGCCGCTGTTGCTCGACATGACCCGTTACCAGTGGACGGTCCTGTTCGCCGCCTGGCTGGGCTGGGGGTTCGACGTGTTCGATGGGCTGCTGTTCAACTACGTCGCCCCGAACTGCGTCCCGACGCTGCTCGGGCTGACCATCGGCTCGCCCGAGGCCAAGTCGGCCACGCTGTTCTGGACGGGGCTGCTGACCTCGGTTCTGCTCGTCGGCTGGGCGGTCGGCGGGATCGCGTTCGGTCGGCTGGCCGACCGGATCGGACGCACGCGGACGTTGCTCATCACGATGCTGATCTACGCGCTCGGCACGGCGGCGTGTGCGTTCGCGCCGAGCATCTGGGTGCTGCTCGTCTTTCGGATCGTCGCCAGCCTCGGGATCGGCGGCGAGTGGGCGGCGGGCGCGGCGATGGTGGCCGAAGTGGTCCCGGAGAAGCGTCGGGTCGAGGCCGGCGCGCTGCTCTACACGTCGGCGCCGATGGGGCTGTTCCTCGCCACGTTCGTCAACTTCCACATCGCCGGCGGGCTGTTGAAAGACTCGCCCGAGACATCGTGGCGATACGTGTTCCTCTTCGGCTTGATCCCAGCCGCCGTCGCGTTCGTCGTCCGGCTGTTCGTCAAAGAACCGGAGCGGTGGAAGGCAACCGCCCAGACGGCAGCGCCGCCGCGTTTGGCCGAACTGTTCAGCCCGGCGATCCGGCCGCTGACGGTCAGTGGATTCCTGATGGCTCTCACGGCGCTGGTCATGTGGTGGAGTTGCAATGCGTTTATCCCGGTTGTGTCCGGCGGACTGGCCCGAGCGGCGGCCGAGCTGCGCGGGCTGGACACGGCGGCGACGCTGGCGCTGATCGAAGGGTGGAAGGCGCGGGCGACGAACGGGTTCAACTTGGGCGGTCTGGTCGGGACGCTCTTGACGATCCCGGCGGCCAAACTGCTCGGTCGCCGGACGATGTTCGGGATCTACTTCGCCCTCAGCGCCGCCTCGCTGCTGGCGACGTTCGGGCTGGACTTGTCGCCAGAGACGCGGCTGTATGGCTATATTCCCATCGGCTTGACCGTCTTCGGCGTGTTCGGCGCGTTCACCTATTACCTGCCCGAACTGTTCCCGACCCGACTGCGGGCGACCGGTTCCGGCTTCTGCTACAACGTCGGTCGCGTGCTGGCCGCCGTCGGCCCGTTCGTCGTCGGCTCGGTCGCTTCTCGCGGCGCCGATTCGCTGACGAGCGCCATCGGGCTGCTGTTCTGGGTCGGCTTCGTCCCGGTCGTCGGACTCCTGTTCCTCCCGTGGGTCGTCGAGACGAAAGGGCAGGCGTTGGTGGACTGAAACGGAAGCTGTCGGCTATCAGCCGTCAGCTA
>JBBSVG010000443.1:0-3485 GCA_038233775.1 Bacteroidota bacterium
CCCCCATCGACGGGAGCCGGCGGCAGGTCTCCAAGACGTTCGGCAGGTTCATCATCGGCTCGCCCATGCCCATGAAGACGACGTGGTTGATCTCGTGCTCGCGCCGGAAGTGCAGGGCCTGGTCGAGGATCTCGCCCACGGTGAGGTTGCGGCCGAACCGCATGGAGCCCGTCGCGCAGAACGTGCACGTCAAGGGACAACCCGACTGGGAGGACAGGCAGACCGAGCTTCGCCCGTCGCGGTAGCGCATGAGCACGGCTTCGACCGAGCGGCCGTCGTGCGTCCGGAACAGCGCCTTCACCGTCCCGTCGTCCGAGGTCGTGCGGACGCCAGAACCGAGCGGCGTCCACGTTTGGGTCGCGCGGTTGAACCGGGCCAATCCTTCGGCGGGCTGACCACCGGCCGTCGTGAACACGCCGCCGACGTAGAGCGCGTCGCCAGAAACCAGCAGCGTGTTGACCGCCAGCGAGTACGATTGGGCGCCGCCGACGCCGGTGCCGAGCGCAACCCACGAATCGGCGTTGATGAACGGGTTGTAGCGGGCGATCTTGTCGGCGACCACGGTGCCGCCGACCTTGTCGAACGAACCGGCGACGTACACATCGCCCGACGCTTCATCGGCCGCCAGCGCGCTGACGGTCCCGCTGTAATCGCCGAAGGTGCCGTGGCTGGTCACGCCGCCGCCGGAGGTGAACCATCCGTCACCGGCCGTGTCGTAGAGGACCAGCCCGTTAACGTTCGGCGTATCGGCACCCTGAAACGTCAGCCCGCTGAACGAGCCGCCGATGAAAACGTACTTGCCGACCGACGCCAGCGCGTTGACCGTACCGGACCCGAGCACGACCTTCGTCCCGAGGCCCGACCACGCCGTCCCGTTCCAGCGGGCGACGTTGGTCGTCGCGACCGTCCCGGCGCCGCTGAACGAGCCGCCGACGTAGAGCGTCGTCCCGACCATCAGCAGCGCCGAGACGTTGCCGTTGATCCCGGCGCCGAGCGCCGACCACGTCCCAGTCCGCCGGTCGTACCGGGCGATGTGGTTGGCGCTGATCCCGCCGACCGAGGTGAACTGGCCGCCGATGTACACGACATCGCCCGAAACGGTGATGACCGTGACGCGGCCGTTCGTCCCGTCGCCCATCGCGTGCCAGCGACCGCCGTCCCAGCGGGCGACGTAGTTGGTCAACTCCGAGCCGCTCTGGAACAGGTAGCCACCGACGAACACCTCGCCGTTGGCTGCCGCGCCGACCGCCTCGACCGTGCCGCAGCAGGTTCCCTGAGTCGCGCCTTTGCCGAGCGCCAGAAACCGGTCGTCGCGCAGTTCGGCGACGTAGCGGACGCCGATGTTGCCCGCTTTGTCGAACTCGCCGCCGAGAAAGATCTCGCCGGTCGGCAGCGCGGCCAGCGTGTACACGGTGCCGGTGGTCCCGTTCTGCTCGGGCAGATCGCCCTGCGTGACCGGCGACCATGTCGCGCCGTCCCAGCGGGCAATGTTGTTGGCCGTTTCCTCGCCCGCCGTGGCGAACGAGCCGCCCGCGTAGAGCTTGCCGCCTGCGACCAAGAGGGTCTTCACATCGGCGCCGCCGAAGCGTGCCGCCAGCCCAGCGCCGAGCGCGGCCCAAGCGTTCGTCGTCCGGTTGAACACCGCGACGGCGGCCGCATCGACGCCGCCCGCCTTGACGAACTGGCCGCCGACATAGACCCGGTCGCCGTCCACCGCCAGGGCGTAGCCGTAGGCAGCCGAGCCGTTGAGATCGGTCAGCCCGACGGCCGCGCCGGTGCCGAGCGCACTCCACACCGCGCCGTTCCAGCGGGCGACGCTGTTGACGGGCACGCCACCGGCCAATCCGAACTGACCGGCGGCGTAGAGATCGGTCCCCGACACCGCCAGTGCCTGCACCGACCCGCCGGGACCGAAGCTCTGGCTGATGCCGCTGCCGAGCGTCTTCCACGCCGCGCCGTCCCAGCGGGCGATCCCGGCAGCGGCGACGGTGCCCGCTTTAGTAAAGGTTCCGCCGACGTAGAGGTCGGTGCCGCTGGCCGCCAGCGAGTAGATTCGGCCCCGGTAGCCGGAGTCGTCGAACACGCCATTGCCGACGCCGCGCCAGCGGGTGCCGTCGAACATCATCAACCCCGGCACGGCGGCCGTCCCGGCGGTGGTGAACTGACCCGAGGCGTAGAGCACGCCGTTGCCGCCAACAGCCAGATGCTCGACCGATCCGTCGATCTGTCCGCCGATGGCCCGAAACCGCCGTCCGTCCCAACTGACCACCCGGTTGGCCGCGATCCCGCCCGCATCGAGCGAGTAGCCGCCGACGTAGAGCGTCCGGCCGCTGACCACCAGCGAATAGACGTAGAACCCGACGCCCTGCTGACCGAACCGGTCGTCGTACAACTCATCGCCCGCCGCCGCAACCGACGCTGGCGCGGCCGGGACGAAGCGCGGTTCGCCGGTCGGCCCGACGGTCAGTTGCCAGCCGTGGGCATCGACCGAGGCCGATTGGACGCCGGGGCGGAGCGAGCCGTCGGGCGCCAGCAGATCGGCCAATCGGGTCGCCTGGATCGGTCCCGGTTGGGCGGCCAGCGGTCGGGTTGAGCACAACAGCGCACTGAGCACGAGCAGCAGCGCGCCGAACGGTCGCAGGAGCGTCATGAGAAAACCTTGTGGGATGGGGGATGAACGGACCGGCGGGCGTCGGCAGCGGAACCGACCTCACAAGAGAATAGCGCAGTTCGCCGACGGTTCGGCTCATCGGTCGCGTCTCACCGGTCGGGACCGGGTTTCCCCCGGTTGGGAACGAGCCGTCGAGACGGGCTTGTTTCGCGGGTAACGCGACCCGAAAGCGGCCGATTTGGTCGGGCGGCACGGCTTTCTCTGACGCCATCGCCCCGCCGAGAGCAGTCGCTTTTTCAATCTTCGACGAAAGGATTCCCCATGGCTGGTGCCGGATTGGAAGGACTCGTGGTCTCCACCAGCGAGATCAGCAACGTGTACGGCGACGAGGGTCGGCTCATCTACCGGGGCTTCGACATCCACGATCTGGCCGAGCACGCGACGTTCGAGGAGACGATTTATCTGCTCTGGCACGGCTACCTGCCGACGCAGGACCAGCTCGACGGGCTGAAGAAGGAACTGCGCTCCAACCGCGCCGTGCCCGAGCCGGTGCTCGACATGATTCGGGCGTTCCCCAAGACCGCCGAGCCGATGGACGCGCTGCGGACCTCAGCCAGCGCCCTCGGGATGTACGACGCCGACCGCGACGACACCTCGCGTGAGGCCAACGAGCGCCGCGCCGTCCGGCTGACCGCGCAACTGCCGACGCTCGTCGCCGCCTTCGAGCGCGCCCGGCAGGGCAAGGACATCGTCGCGCCGAAGTCGGACACGTCCTTAGCGAGCAACTTCCTCTATATGATGACGGGCAAGGAGCCTGACCCGTTCGTCGCGAAAGTGTTCGACGACGATGTTCCTGTCGTCGGGCACGATTCCG
>JBBSVG010000444.1:0-3478 GCA_038233775.1 Bacteroidota bacterium
GATACAATCCCGGCAACAGGCCATTAAGAGCCCCATCCGGTCGCGTGTGTCGAGTTTCCAGTTCTTCTCGGCCACGGCCAGCAGCCACCCTTCAGGGATCAACCCGTCGAAGAACGGGAACAGCACCCGCTCGACGAATGGCGCTTCCCGGAGCGGCAAGGTCAGGCTGACGGGCTCCGCATCGGCCGATTGCCGGTACGCCGCCGTGTAGGCGAAGGTGAATCCCCGCTCATCCTGCGTCAGGTGACCCGCCGGTCGCCCGTGCATGTGGACCTCGGCGCGTCTCATCTGTCGTCTCCCGGATCGAGCCGCTGGATAGGCGCGGGGGCCAGTTCATGCCCGAACAGGCCGAGCACTTGGTTGACCTTGTCGAGCCGCAAGCTCGGCTTGCCCTGCTCGAGCTCGCGGACGAATCGCAGCCCGACCCCCGCTTTGGCGGCCAGCTCCGGTTGCGACAGCCGCAGCAGCTTTCGCCGTTGCCGGACAAACACCGCCAGCGATCCACTCATCGACGCTTCCTGATCAGATAGGAGTTACGCAGTTCAACCCGGAACAGGCGTTTTCAGCCTGAAAACGAGGATTGGATAAGTCGCCAAGAGATCTCAAAACGGCGTTTTCAGACTCATTTTGGCACTTTTTCATTTCAACTGCGTAACTCCTATCAGAGTTGTTGATCAACAGTACCCGCTCGGGTATGAATACATCCACTTTAGCGCCAATCGTACCTGATCGGGTGTCCAATCAACAAGCGGGATGCCGTGCGAGTGACGCTTTGGTGCTCTGATGGTTGACGACCGCTCGTCCTGTAAACGTGCCCCGCCCGATTCGATGGGCTTATCGCTTCGGCCTTTCTTCCGCCCCGGAGAAAGCCGCTCATTCGCCCTGTCATTTCATCGCGTTGATGTCAGGACAACGGCACAACGGGACCGAGCGCCGTCACTGCAGCGGTGGGCACTGGTTTCAGCGCTCGGCGGGGACGCCGACAAGGACTGTCAGCACCCGTTCGGCGAGCGGGGTGGCCGATAGGTTCGGCAGCGCCAACAGGCTGCGGATCGCCTCGGGCGGCAGCGGATCGCGGCGCAGGTCGCCGTCGAGGTCTTTGAGCAGCAGCAATCGGCTGCTCCGCTGACGGCGCAGCTTCTGGTACCGTGACGGACCGATCAGGTCCAACCAGCCGTCGGCCAGCACCGAGAGGTCGAGCCGATGGTCGGCCTCGGCCCGTTGGGTCCAGCCGAGCACGGCCGACGCTGCGAGCGAGCGGGTGGCGGCCTCAGGATCAGCGGGCGCTGGCGACCCGCGCCGCCGAGACGGTTGGGCGTAGTCGTGCAGGATGCGCTCGAGCTGCTCCAGCGCCCGTTGCTTGCGCCGGGGCAAGAGCGCCCGTTCGCTGCCCATCAACCGGACGACGAACCCATCGAGCAGCCGGTTGCCCGGCTCGTGTGTCGCGGGATTGAGCGTGTCTGTCGGGTCGCAGCCCCTCAGTCGCGACCGGAGCGCGTCGGCGATGGGTTCAAGCCGCGTCTCGGGGTCGGCCTCCGGGCTTGCAAAGAACACCCAGCGCGGCGCCCGTCCCCAGCCCGGACCGGCGACGGCGAAACAGGCCCATGCTGGCGTGTCGGCGGGCTGCGGCACGAGGCTGACGGTGGTCGCCAGCGGACGCGGCCCGTCGGGTCGCCCGTCGGCGCGGTTGGTGGCGTTCAACGCCCGCCGAACGGCCTGATAGGTCTCGGCCGACACCATCGCCTGTGGTCCTTCGACGAGGGTGCGCACCGGGCCGAACGCATCGGCCAGATCGCCGACCAAGTCGCGCTCGCCCTCGGCCACCCAGCGGATCACCTCGGCCGCCGACAGTACGTTTGCCGGTTCGTTGGGCACCGCCGCCGCCGGTGCGCCCAGGTTGAGCAGCGTCTCGGGCAGCGGCAGGTTGCTCCCAAGCACCGCTTCGACGAAGGCCATCCGAGCGACGAATCGCTCGTCTTTACGCAGCTGGAACGGCGGCGCGTCGTCGGGCCAATACACCTCGACGGCCGCGTGCGGGCTGTTCATCCGGTCCACCCGGCCGACCCGTTGCTCGGCCATCCGCACGACGCTCGGCATGTCCAGATGAACCACCGCCCCGGCCCGTTGCAGGTTCACCCCCTCGCTCAGCGCATCCGAGCAAAGCGCGATCAACCCAGTCGTCCGGGCTTCCGGGTCGAGCAATTGCTGGGCGCGTGCCCGCTCGGTCGGCCGGTTGCCGGTGGCGAGCAGCAGCGAGCCGTTGGGATCAGCGGCCCGAAGCCGACCGGCCAGATCGCTCAACGTGATCAGGTGCCCGTCGAAGGCCAGCACATTGGTGCCCCGGTCGCGAAGCTTCATCAGCAGCGCGACTTTGGCCTGTTCTCTGGCATCGGAGAGGCCGAGCGCCAGCGCCTCGATCTGTTCGTAGATCGAGATTTCATCGGCACACGCGGCCCGGTGCCGTCGCTCATCGGTCAGCCAGTCCGGCAACAGCATCCCGTGCGGGTTCTCCGGCAACCGGCCCCGAATCGTGTCCGCCAGATCGCCGATCAGGTTCCCGGTGTCGGTGCTCTTGCCGACGCCGCCTAACCCGAGCCGCTCGACGGTGGCCGCCGTGCCGCGCAGCCGTTCGAGCAGCGCCGCCCGTGACGAGCGGAGGGCGGCCAGCACCCCATGCCGGGCCAGCCCCGTCGCCCCGTTGAGCCGCATCGACACATACCGAGCGGTCGTTTCGGCATCAGCGGGCAGATACGGCGGCAACTGAAACGGGCTCTGCAAACCGGACAGCCCTCGCAGCGACCGGGTCAGCTCGTCGATCTGGCCGGCGATGCGGCAATCTGCTGCGGATTCGCCAAGCGGGTAGGTCTTCGCGTGGTGAACCGGGTAGCGGCACGGGCGGCCGGTCTCGGTCGTGTAGGGCGCCGGATCGGCGGCGATCATCCGGTTGAGGTCGGCTTTGGTCCGCCGGACGGTGAACCCCTGTAGCGTCGCCCGCAGCGCCGACAGTTCGGCCTCGGTCAAGATCGGCAGCCCGCCCTTGCCCCGAGCCGTCGTCAGCCGACGGAGCAGGGCGATGGTCGCCTCGTCGAAGTTGTCCGCCCCGAGCAGTTGGACGATGGCGAGCAGGTCCTGTGGTCCCCGGTTGACCGGGGTCGCGGTGAACAGGACGACCGCATCGGCCAGGTTGGCCGTCAACCAGCGCGTTCGGTTGGAGTCGGGGTTGAGAAAGTTGTGTGCTTCATCGACGGCGAGCACTTGGGCGCGGCGGATCGCCTCCATCATCCGGGGGCGCCGACCCGACCCGGCCGTCTCTTCACCGGCCGCTTCGGCAGTCTGGCTGAGCATCCCGTGGGAATATGGCTGGACGTTCTGCCCAAGCAGGGCGGCTTCCCACGTCTCGATCACAGCCGGCGGACAGACCAGCGCCACCCCGTCACGTCGCCGGCGACCGCTGGCCCAGAACCCCTCGACGGTCCGC
>JBBSVG010000445.1:0-3471 GCA_038233775.1 Bacteroidota bacterium
AACCGTCAAGAGACCACATCCGCATCGGTGTCCGCAGTGAAGAGCGAATAGTGGAATGGACAGCGGCATTCTGCTTCTCAATGCCTTGCGGCGTGAGCACCCGAACAGGCAACACATGCCCGTAGTCTTTTGCCAGTTCACCCGTCTTGTTCGTGGACGGTGCATCAATGATCTGATAATCGTATTGCCCTGATACCTCGGCCAGAGTGAATCTGCCAGCTACCGGGAGATTGGGCACTACAATCACATCACCGACCTTGATGCTGTCTTCTCCTTCACCGAGCATTCGGTAGTGTGGAAAAGCACTCGCTTGGTGGTTGCTCAAGCTGCCACGTCCCTCACTCTGAATACGATCTCGAATGAGCCGAAGATCCTGTTCAGCCTCATGTCCCCATCCTTGACGGAGTCTCCCAGCCAGCAACTCGTTAGCGAGGAGATCTCGATTCTTCGCGTCTGTTCGGATTGCCCAATACCGTCGATTGCGAGCACTCATTTTCTTGCCTCCAATTATCGGTCGATGGACGCCATGTTGGCGTAGCGGTCGCCAGCGGTGACGCCCTTCGGCGAGGCGGCGTCGATCTCGGCCAACTCATCGCTGGTCAGCGTCACGTCGAGGGCGCCGACGTTTTCTTCCAAGTACTTGATGTGCTTCGTGCCGGGAATCGGAACGAGATCGTCGCCCTGCGCCAGCAGCCACGCCAGCGCCAACTGACTCGGCTTGACGCCCTTTTCTCCGGCGATCCGCTCGATCCGGCCGACCAGATCGAGGTTCTTCTGAAAATTCTCGCCCTGAAAACGCGGCGAGCTGCGGCGAAAATCGGTCGGCTCGAAATCGTCGAACGATTTGATCTGTCCGGTCAGGAAGCCGCGACCGAGCGGGCTGTACGGGACGAAGCCGATCCCGAGTTCGCGGATCGTCGGCAGGATGGCATCCTCCGGGTCGCGGGTCCAGAGCGAGTATTCGGTCTGTAAAGCCGAGATCGGGTGAACGGCGTGCGCCCGGCGAATCGTCTCGGGCGCGGCTTCGCTCAGGCCGAGAAAGCGGACCTTTCCAGCCTTGACGAGTTCCGCCATCGCGCCGACGGTGTCCTCGATGGGGACGGTTTGATCGACGCGGTGCTGATAGTAGAGGTCGATATACTCGACGCCCAACCGCTTCAACGACGCATCGCAAGCGCTCCGAACGTACTCCGGCCGACCGTTGATCCCGACCCACGAGCCGTCGGCCCGGCGCTCGTTGCCGAACTTGGTCGCCAGCACGACCCGGTCGCGCCGGTCGGCGATGGCCTTGCCGACCAATTGCTCGTTGGTGAACGGGCCGTACATATCGGCCGTGTCGAGGAAGGTCACCCCGAGTTCGAGCGCCCGGTGAATCGTCGCGATGGACGTTGCCTCGTCGGCGTCGCCGTAGAACTCCGACATCCCCATGCACCCGAGTCCGAGCGCCGATACCTCGAGTCCCTGCGTCCCTAACTTTCGCGTCTGCATCGTTTTCCCCGTTCGGTTACAGCCGGGCCAGCAGCTCGGCCTTCTTCGTCTTGAACTCCGACGCGGTCAGAACGCCAGCGTCCCGCAGCCGACCAAGATCGGTCAGCAACTGGACGACCTCGTCCCGCGCCTCGTTCTCAGACAACGCCGGGGCGGGCGACGAGGTGCCGAGCGAGATCCCGGCGTCGATCAGCGCGGTTAAGGTGGCGATGAGGTACGGTCGGGCGCGCGACTCGCCGGTCACGGCGAGCGTGTGCTCGACCGCCGCCCGGTCGGCGTTGGCGACGACAATCAGCCGCTTCGAGAAGAACGCGTTTTCTTCCCGAACGGTGATCAGATCGGTGTACGGCACCCGGCCCTTGCCGCGACCGAAGCCGTTGTCGTAGCCCAAAAAGGTGCGGGTGAACAGGATGCCGTCACCGGCGGTGCCGAGCATCGTGTGGTCGAACAGCGCCAGCACCTCGGCCGATTTGGCGCCGAAGCCGTAGGATCGGGCGGCCCGGCTCCGCATCCCGGCCGGGATGTGTGGCGCCCGGTAGAGGTGCAAGTCGGGCGCGTGCGGCAGGTGTGCGGCGATGATCGCGGCAGCGTCCACGGTCCTCCCCCAAGTCAGAAACGCCGGGCGCCGGGCGTGCGTGGCCCCGCGCCCGGCGTGTGGTGCAACCCGTTCGGTTACAGTCCGGCGGTGATCCCGACGCCTTTCAGCCCGCCGAGCACCTGCATCGCAATCGAAACGACCGGCTTGAACACGCCGGTCAGCGCCAGGCACAGCACCGCGCTGAGGGCCAGCGCCGCGAGGCTCATCCCGCCGATGGACGGTGCCAACCGCGATTCGGCCATCTGCGCCTCGGTCGCCTCGTTGAAGTACATCACCCACACGACGCGCAGGTAATAGTAGGCGCTGACGGCGCTCATAATGGCACCGACGACGGCGAGCCAGGTGTAGCCGCTCTCGATGGCAGCGCGGAAAACGAGATACTTTCCGATGAATCCGGCGAACGGTGGCAGCCCTGTTAGGCTGAACATGAAGATCGCCATCAGCGCCGCGAGGCCGGGGCGACGGGTCGAGAGCCCAGCATAGTGCTCGATCTCGTTCGATTCGCGGTCGCGCTCGAGCACGGCGACGATGCCGAAAGCGCCCATGTTCATCGCCGTGTAGGTCAGCGCGTAGAACAGCACGCCCGCGTAGCCGTCCGGTCGCCCCGACGCCAAACCGACGAGCATGTAACCGGCGTGGGCGACGGACGAGTAGGCCAGCATCCGCTTCAGGTTCGGCTGCGTCAGCGCGACGACGTTGCCGACGATCATCGTGAAGACGGCGATCCACCCCATCGCGCCCTGCCAGCGGGCGTCAGCCTGACCGAGCGCGTTGGTGCAGACGACGATCAGCGAGGCGAACGCGGCGGCTTTCGAGCCGGTGGACATGAACGCGCTGACCGACGTTGGGGCGCCTTCGTACACGTCGGGCGTCCACATGTGGAACGGAACCGCCGAGATCTTGAAGAAGAAGCCGATCAGCAGCAGCCCGGTGCCCAGCCAGAACCCGGTTCGCAGGTACAACGCGTCGAGTTGCTGCCCGATCCCGATGAGCGAGGTCGTCCCGGCGGTGCCGTAGAGGATCGCGATTCCGTAGAGGAAGAACCCGGCGGCGAACGCACCGAGCAGGAAGTATTTCAGCGCCGACTCGTTCGAGCGGACATCGTCGCGGACCATCCCGCTCAGCGCGTACAGGCACAGGCTCATGAACTCCAGCCCGATGAAGACCGTAATCAGGTCGAGCGCCGTCCCGAGCACCATCATCCCGACCGTGGCGAAGAGGATCAGCGCGTAATACTCGCCGAAGTGAATCCCCAGCCGACGCAGATAATCGCCAGACAGCAGCACCGTCAAGAACGCGCTGAGCAGGAAGATCAGGTTGAAGAACGAGGCGAACCCGCCGACGGCGACCATGCCGAAGTAGGCCGAATTCGCCGGCAGCGCGCC
>JBBSVG010000446.1:0-3442 GCA_038233775.1 Bacteroidota bacterium
ACCGGTTGCGGAGTCCGACGGCCGAGCGGGTGTTCGCCGACCGGCCGGGGCTTGAGGTCGCTTCAGCCGGACTCAGCCCCGACGCCGACGTGCCGCTCACGACCGAACTGGTGTCGTGGGCCGAGGTCATCTTCGTCATGGAACCCGTCCACCGGCGTCGGCTGACCGAGCGGTTCGGTCGGTTGCTCCGCAACAAGCGCGTCGTTTGTCTGGACATTCCCGATGACTACGGGTTCATGGACCCGGCGCTGGTCGCGTTGCTGGAGCGGAAAGTCGGCCGCCTGCTTGGCCTCTGATCGCGCTCTGACCGATCCATCCCACCGCCGATGAGCTGGTTGCTGATTTTCGCGCTGACGCTGATGGCCGCCGTCCTGCTCTCCGAGTGGGCCGGCCGCAGCCTGTTCTCGACCAGCGTGCTGTTTCTGGCGGTCGGGTTTCTCGTCGGACCGAGCGGGTTCGGCTGGCTGGTGCCGACGCCCGACCAACCGTGGGTGCGCGGGGTGGCCGAATTGGCGCTGTTCAGCATCCTGTTCACCGATGGGATGCGGGTCGATGTCCGCGAGTGGCGCACGTGGGCGCTGCCGGGCCGGGCGCTCGCCATCGGCCTGCCGCTGACGCTGTTGCTGACGGCCGGACTGGCGCGGCTGCTGATCGGGATGCCGTGGCTGCACGCGCTGTTGCTCGGCGCGGCGCTCAGCCCGACCGATCCGGTCTTCGCGTCGGCCATCGTCGGGCAGAAGCGGGTGCCGGAGCGGCTGCGGCGGTTGCTGAACATCGAGAGCGGGATGAACGACGGGTTGGCGCTGCCGATGGTGCTGATCCTGCTCGATTGGGTCGGCTCGGGCCACGTCACGCCGGCCTCGATTGCCACCGAACTCGGCCTCGGCGTGCTGATCGGCGTCGCCGTCCCGCTCGCGGCGCTCTGGTTGATGAAGCAACGGCCGTTCGGCGCAACCTCGACCTACCGACCGCTGGCCCTGTTCTCGGTCGGCCTGACGGTGCTGGCGCTGGCCGAGGCGAGCCACGGCAACCTGTTTCTGGCCGCTTTCTCGGCCGGGATCGTCGTCGGCAGCAGCGATGTGACGGCGCAGGACGATTTCGAGCAACTCGGCGAGACGGTGGCCGAGCTGCTGAAGCTGGCCGCGCTGCTCGTTTTTGGCGCGTTGCTGACCGCCGATCTGTTCGTCCATGCCTCGTTTCAGAGCTATGCGCTCGCCGTGCTGGCGCTCGTGCTGGCCCGACCGCTGGCCCTCGCCGTCGCGCTCTGGGGCGGCGGCCTGAGTCGGCGCGAGTGGCTGACGGCGGCGTGGTTCGGACCGAAAGGGTTCGCCTCGGTCGTCTATGGGCTGCTGATCTGGCGCTCATCGCTGCCGGAAGGGCGGCTGCTGTTCGGGCTGCTGGCCCTCGTCGTGACGTGCTCTATCGTCGCCCATGCCTCGACCGACGTGCTCGTCGCCCGTGGGTTCGCCCCGGTGCCGGACGACGATCCCGACTCCGCTGACCCGACTCTGCTTCTCTGATCCCGCCAAGCGCCGTGAACCCGACCCCGCGCGGTTCGTGTTGGCGCGTCGTCTTCGAAAGGGCTGGTTGCCTGTTCTCCAGTCCTCAGCGTTGCCCGTTTCCCCTGCCGACCGATGGCGCCGCCACGTCGCCTCTCACCGCCGCTGACGGCTCTCGTCGCTGTTCAACTCTCGTTGGTATGCCCCTATGCGGTCTCTCCCCAGCCTGCTTGTCGGACTTGTGCTCTGCGGGTGCGCGACCCGAACCGCGACCCGATTGGAACCGATGCCGATGACCGATGCGGTGCGAGCCGACCACCTGGCGATGCGGTTCGACTCGCTCCGGCAGGTGCAAGGCATCCCCGGCCTCGCCGTCGTCATCCTGCGCGACACGACCGTGATTCTCGCCAGAGGCTTCGGTCTGGCCGACCTCGCAACGGCCCGCGCGGTCACGCCCGATACGCCGTTCAACATCGCCTCGGTGACGAAACCGCTCTCAGCCGTCGTCGCGCTGCGACTTGTCGAGCGGGGCGTGCTCGACCTCGACCGGCAGATGCGGAGCTACGACGGGTTCGACGATTTCTGCGCCGACGTGCGCTCGGATGGCGGGCTGTTCTTCCGCGATTATCTGTGCGACACTCGACCGCTGACCATGCGGCATATCCTCTCGATGACGGCCAACGGTGAGCCCGGCACGCGCTTCTTCTACAACCCACCGTCGTACTCGTGGGCGTCGAGGCCGATGGCGCAGGTCGGCGGCAAACCGTTCTCCGATCTGACCGCCGACCTGGTGTTCGGCCCCGCCCAGATGACCCACTCGGCCCGTATCCACCGGCGACTCGCTCTCGCGCCGGCGCTCGCAGCCGATCTCGCCCGACCCTATCACCTCGATTCGCTCGGCCACGTCGTCCCGTCCGACCCGCCGCCGCCGCAGGGCGATGGTGCAGCCGGTGGTGTGATCTCGACGGCGATGGATCTGGCCCGATTCGACATCGCGCTGAGCGACGACCGGCTGCTCTCCTCGGCCTCGAAGCGGCTCATGTGGACCGCTGGTCGCGCCCCGGACGGCTCGACGCTGCCGTATGGGTTGGGCTGGTTCGTCCAGACCCTCGCCGATGGCGAGCCGCTCGTCTGGCACTCGGGGGTATGGGATGGGGCGTACTCGGCGCTGTATCTGAAAGCCCCGACGCGAAACCTGACGCTGATTCTGCTCGCCAACAGCGATGGGCTGCGCTGGGGCAACCGACTCGACGAAGCCGCTGTCGAGCGCTCTCCTTTCGCTGATGCCTTTTTCAAGGCGTTTCCCCGCTGACATCGCTCACCGGTCGCTGCGGAGCGACTCGATCCGCGTCTCGATCCGCTCGCGCTGCTGCTCGGCTTCGTAGAGAATCGGCGGCGCGGCCCGGTCGGCGCACTCGGCGGGCGTCAGGCGACACCGTTCGCAGGTCAGGTTGACGTCGAGTTCGGGCACGGCCGGGTCGCCGTGAAACCGAATCGTCCGGCGCAGGTGGTCGTCCATCAGGAACCCGAGCGTGACGCTCGAGCTGCCGCCAGCCGTTAAGGCCAGCGGTCGGCCGACCGTCAGCACCAGAAACGTCTCGTCGTGGTCGATGAAGCGCGACCGCTGCGCCGCAACGACTTCCGTCGTCCCGCCGACCGTCCCGGTGATCGCGGCCGGGGCGGCGGGCGTCGTGTCGGGGGAGAGCAGCCGGAGCGACAGCCAGCGACGGCAATAATGCTCGCCCGGACCGACGCCATGCGGGACCGGCACCCGCGACATATTCAGCACTTTAGTTAGCCTCGCAGTGCTACGGGCTGGGTCGCCGTTGAACCGCTGGAAGTACATCTCGCGCACGCCCAAGTGCGTCGGCATCAACTCGCTCAACCGGTGGAAGAACATCTCCGGCGTCGCCCGATAGCGGGCCATTAGCTCGATCAATCCG
>JBBSVG010000447.1:0-3417 GCA_038233775.1 Bacteroidota bacterium
GAGCGTGGCCGTGTTCGACGAATCGGGCACCGCGATGACGGTCACGTATGGGTCGCCAGCGTCGGGCTCGACGGCGTGCTCTCGGGCCAGATTCTTCCCCAGCTTGCGCCGGACCATATCGACGTTGACGCCGAAGATCTTCGAGTCGGGTCGGGCGAAATAGACGTACTCGAAGATGCAGCGCGACTCGCGGCCGAGCCGGGGCAGTTGCAGCGTGCGGAACTCGCCACTGCGGCAGCCGTCCAGATCGATCTGGACGATCTCGCCAGCGCCGATCTCGCGGACGAACTCGGCGCCGATGATGTCGAACGCGCACGTCTCACTGGCGACCAAATAGCTGTCGCTCTCCATCCCCGACACGGCGGCCGGGATGCGTCCGAGGGCGAGCGGCTTGAACCCGTTTGGGTCGCGGGCGGCGAAGACGGCCTTGTCGGTCAAGATCACAAGCGAGTAGGCGCCGGTCACCTGCCGCAGCGCTTCCGCGATCTGCTCGATGGGCTCGCTGGCTCGCGACCGGGCGACCAGATGCAGCAGCGCTTCGGAATCGGTCGAGGACGCGAACAACACGCCGTCGTGGATCAGCCGGTGGCGCAGTTCGCGGGTGTTGGTCAGGTTGCCGTTGTGCGCCAACGCCAGCGCGCCGCCGCGATAGACGACCGAGAACGGCTGAACGTTCGCCAGCGTCCGCCCGTCGCCGGTGGTCGAGTAGCGGTTGTGGCCGACCGCCGAATCGCCGGTCAAGCGGTCGAAGATCGTCTCGTCGCGGAACACGTCGGCGACCAGCCCGATCCCCTTGTGGCTGTGCGTCACGACCTTGTTCCGGGCCGGATCGAACTCGGCCGTGACGATCCCGGCGCCCTCTTGTCCCCGGTGCTGCAAGGCGTGCAGCCCGTAGTACGTCAACAGCGACGCCTGCGGGTGGTTGAAGATCCCGAACACGCCGCAATGGTCGTGCGGCCGGTCGGGATGCGACGGATCGGGCCGCTCGGCGGGCAGGACGGGCAGCGGAAAGTAGGCCATCGGAGCGAGGGGAAAACCGGAGGTTATCGCCGCCGGGCGCGACCGTTGACGGCGGGCGCGGCGGGCGTCGTCTCGTAGGCGCCCATTTGGCTGAACTTGTCGATTCGGGCGGCGACCAGCGCTTGGGGCGTCAGCTCGGCCAGCCCGTCGAGTTCCTGAAGCAGGGTCTGTTTAAGCGACTCGGCAGCGGCGGTCGGGTCGCGGTGTGCGCCGCCGAGCGGCTCGGGGATCATCCCATCGACGATGCCGAGCGCGATCAGATCCGGCGCGGTCAGCTTCAGCGCCTCGGCCGCTTGCTCCTTGTACTCCCACGAGCGCCAGAGGATCGACGAGCACGATTCGGGCGAGATGACCGAGTACCAAGTGTTCTCGAGCATCAAAATCCGGTCGCCGACGCCGATGCCGAGTGCGCCGCCCGAGGCGCCTTCGCCGATGACGACGCAGACGATGGGCACCTTGAGTTGCGCCATCTCGAACAGGTTTCGGGCGATGGCCTCGGCCTGACCGCGCTCCTCGCCTTCCAAACCGGGGTACGCGCCGGGCGTGTCGATCAGCGTCACGACCGGTTTACGCAGCCGCTCGGCCAGCTTCATCAGCCGCAGCGCCTTGCGGTAGCCCTCCGGGTTCGGCATCCCGAAGTTCCGGTAAACATTCGATTTGGTATCGCGCCCTTTCTGATGACCGATGAACATGACCGTCCGGCCGTCGAGCGAGCCGAAGCCGCCGACGATGGCCCGGTCGTCGCCGAACTGCCGGTCGCCGTGCAGCTCGACGAAATCGGTCGTCATCCGGTCCAGATAATCGAGCGTTGTCGGCCGTTCGGGGTGCCGGGCCAGTTGCACCCGCTGCCAGCGGGTCAGGTGCGCGTACACGCTCGATTTCAGCTCGGCGACCTTCTGCTCCAACCCGTCGATCTCGACCGACAGGCTCTCGCCCTCGCCGTTGGCCTGCGACGCGGCCAGCTCGCGCATCTCCTGAATCTTGGCTTCGAGATCGCGGATCGGCCGCTCAAACTCGAGCACGTGCTTCGATGGCGCCATCGGCAAAAGGTCTCCGGGAAGTCAGCAGGTAGGCGTCAAATATACGGCTTGTTCAGGGGAACCGGGCCGACGGCGGCGGCGGCGCCGGGCAGCGTGGCCCAGTCGGACCGGCCGAGCGAGAACGCGTTGGCCGTGACGAACAGCGACGAGAGGACCATCGCGATGACCGAGAAGAACGGGTGCAGCAGCCCGCTGACGGCGAACAGCAGCCCGACCGCGTTGTAGCCGAACGCCCAGCCGAGGTTTTGTCTGATCTTCCGCTGCGCCCGCTCGGCCAGTTGTCGGACCCGGACGATCCCGCGCAGATCGGGGTTGAACAGCGTCACGTCGGCGACCTCGAGGTTCAGCCCAGCGCCCGTAGCGAACGTGATCCCGACATCGGCCCGAGCGATCACGGCGGCGTCGTTCAGCCCGTCGCCGACCATCGCGACCGGACCGTGAGCCGCCCGAGCCTCGGTCAGCGCTTGAACCTTGTCGCCCGGCGTCAGTTCACCCGTCGCCGAAATGCCCAATCGCTCGCCCATTCGGGCCGCTGCCGCCGACCCATCGCCCGACAAGATCGCGACGTGATAACCGGTCGCCCGCAGCCGAGCGGTGACTTCGGCGGCGGCATCGTCCATCTGCTCCTCGAGCACCAGCGCGGCGGCGAGGTGCCGGTCGATGGCAACGTGCAGCACCAGATGTCCGGCCGTGTGGGCGGCCTGAATCGCCATTGGCGCGCCCGCTCCGACCGCGCCGAGCGTCGTCATTAGCGCTTCATTGCCGACGGCCACCTCGACCGGTCCACCGTCCGTCTCAACCACGCCGACAATCCCTTGCCCGGCGACGATTCGGGTGGACAGCACCGGCATCGTCGCGAGTCCGCGCGCTTGGGCGCTCCGCACGACCGGCTCGGCCAACGGGTGGCGCACCGTCGATTCGACCGACGCGGCCAACCCGAGCACCTCGTCGGCCGACCGGTCCGACAGCGGCCAGACGGCCGTCACGCCGGAGCGCGTTCCCGGTTGCGACAGCGTCCCGGTCTTGTCGAACAGGAACGCCTGGACGCCAGCCAGCTTCTCCAGCGCCTCGCCGGAACGGATGAGGATGCCGTGTTTGGCCGCTTGAGTGATGGCGACGAGCAAGACGATGGGCGTCGCAAGGCCGAGCGCGCACGGGCAAGAGATCAGCACGACCGAGAGCGCATTCCGCAGCGCCGTCCCGAAATCCGCTGCCCAATACCAGCCGACGAACGTCGCGACAGCGAGCACGGCGATGCTGGGGATCAGATAGCGGAGGATCGACTCGGCCAGCCGGATCGAGCGGGTCGGCTGCGAGATCGCGTCCTGAATCAGCGCCTCGATTCGGGCCAGCCGCC
>JBBSVG010000448.1:0-3410 GCA_038233775.1 Bacteroidota bacterium
CGCGCTCGCTCGGTCGCCACCCTCTCGGTCGCCGTGCCGCAGCGGCCGCAGAACCGATGCGTCCGGTCCCACTCGAGCAGTTGGCTCGCTCGGCCAGCGAGATCGAACCACTCCGGCGTCACGGTTGCCGCGAACGCCCGCAACGGGATGAAGCGATAACCGCTCGGCGGCTCGGCATCGGCGGCGGTTGCGACGGCGCAACAGGCCACGCCATCCAGCGGCTCCAGTTCCAGCCATTGAACGATGGGAAGGCCAAATCCGTCGGCATTGCGCGGGATCGGATCTGCTTGCGACTCGGTCGGGACGAGCAGTTCGCCGCCGCGAAAGAGGAACCAATAGGTGTCAGCTGAGGACATTGCGCAGGAGACGGGAGGGATGGAGACGCAAGCAGAATCCGGTGAAGATACGCCCGCGACGCTGACGGTGACGCCCATCGGCATGATTCGGACGCCGTACCGCGAGCGATACCGAGCGCCGCGTCAACCGGGCGGTGCGCCTGTAGCAGCCGAGGGCGTGATCACGCTGATCGCCGGACACAACTTCGAGCAGGCGCTGGCCGATCTGGCCGGGTTCGAGCGGATCTGGTTGATCTACTGGTTCGACCGCAACACCGGCTGGCGACCAAAAGTGACCCCGCCGCGAGGCGACGCCCGGCGCGGTGTGTTCGCCACCCGCTCGCCGCATCGGCCGAACCCGCTCGGCCTGTCGCTGGTCACGCTGATCGTGATTCGCGGCCGGACGATTCGCGTCGGCGAGGTCGATCTGCTCGACGGGACACCGATTCTGGACCTCAAACCGTATCTCCCAGCCGTCGAAGCATTTCCCGACGCCCGCGCCGGTTGGCTCGATGACCTGCCGAATGTTCCGTTTGCGGTGCTCTGGGCCGAGTTGGCGACGGCTCAGGCACGCTGGGTCGAGGCGCAAACCGGCCTCGATCTGGCCGCGTGGACGACCGAAGTCCTCGCCCGCGATCCGTCGCCGCACCCGTCGCGGCGGATTCGACATCACAAATCCGAGTTACATGAACTCGCCGTCCAATCGTGGCGAGTCCGCTTTCGGCTCGATGATGAAATCGTGCAGGTCGTCGCCGTCGAGAGCGGTTATCCGCTCGAATCGCTCGGCCGCGACGATCTACACCATGCTAACGCGCATCGATCATTTCATCAGCTCTGGCCGGGTTCCAATTTTACCGTTTGATGCTATCGATCATCGGATTGAAGCGCTATCTTGTTTATCAGAGCCCGAATGATTATCAACCGATAGAGGTCAGCATGGAGACGGTGAGTGTGTCGCCCAAGTATCAGATCGTCATCCCGAAACAGGTGCGAGACCGGTTGTCGATCACACCGGGGCAGCAACTTCAGGTGATGTTGTATGAAGACAGGATGGAACTGATTCCAGTGCGGACGCCGCGTTCGATGCGCGGCTATCTGCGTGGCATCGATACGACTGTTGAGCGCGATGAGGATCGGGTATGAGCGGCTTGAACGTCGTCGATTCGTCGGGCTGGCTGGAATATCTCGCCGACGGACCCAACGCTGATGCGTTCGCCGACGCCATCGAGGCGACCGAAACGCTGGTCGTCCCGACGATCCTCCTGTTCGAGGTGTTCAAACGGGTGCTGACGCAGCGGGGCGAGAGCGCGGCGCTCGAAGTCGCTGCGCTGATGCAGCAGGGCAAAGTGATCGACCTGACGGCAGAGCTGGTTCTGAAAGCGGCGAAGTTGAGCCATTTCATGAAGTTGCCGATGACCGACAGCCTGATTCTCGCCACATCGCGCTCGGTCGATGCGACGCTCTGGACCCAAGATGCCGACTTCGCCGAGATTCCCGACGTTTCCTATCGCCCAAAACCGTCATGAGCTTGACCGGCGACGTGCCGATCCCGGCCGACAGTCGGTTGTTGCTCGACCCGTGGCTCGCAGCCATTGAATCGCTGGGGCTGACGGCGCGCTGGCAACATCTGGCGAGGCGGACAGATCTGCCGGACACGGCCTTCTCGATTCAAGCCTCGGCCGTTTTCTCCGCCCAGATCGAGGGCAACAGCATCGATCTGAACAGCTATTTCCGCCTGAAAGCCGAGAAAAGCAGCTTCAAAGCGACCGAACAGAAAGAGATCAATGCGCTGATGACCGCCTACGAATGGGCGCGCTCGAACCCGCTCAACGAGCGAAACATCCTCGCCGCGCACAAGCTCGCGTCCACGACGATCCTTCCCAAGACGCAGCGGGGGAAATACCGCACGACATCGGTCGGTGTTGGTAGTCGTAACGGGTTGATTTATATGGCGGTTGAGCCGGAACACGTCGCCGCTCAAATGGCCGGGTTGATGGCTGCGGTCGTGCGGTTGGGCGGACAAGCACTGACGACCGAGCAAGCATTCTATCACGCGGCACTGGTGCATCTCGTGTTTGCCCACATTCACCCGTTCGCCGACGGCAACGGACGGATGGCTCGGCTGATCGAGAAATGGGTTTTGTCGATTCATCTCGGTCCGACGGCGTGGAAGATCCCATCGGAGGAGTACGATCAGCTCCACCGGGCGGAATACTACGCGACGCTGGCGCTCGGTCCGAACTTCTACACGCTCGACTACGGCCGGGCGGTGCCGTTTCTGACGATGCTGCCGCGCTCGCTGACGTTGCTGAATTGAATCCGTCCACCGTCGGATCGCATTGTGCTATAATTTATATTATGTCATCTTAGATTTGACGGAGAAGCTGTTTCTCTCCCCCATCGCCTGTGTGAGGTCACTTCAGACGAATTGCGGCCGAAAATCACTTTATCACGAACAGCCGCATTACCGAATCAAGACGTTCACTCCGACCTCAGACCTCAGTGCGCAACGGCGATTTCGCTCGACATCAGCGCTGGGATCGCCGACTCGAACGTGTCGCGCAGCGATTTCGCCTCGCCCGACCAGTTGTCGCTGAATCGATACCAATCCGCCGTCACCGACCCGAGCGGTTGGACCGGGACGCCGAATCGGTCGCACGTGTCCCACAGCGCGTCTTCCAAGCTGGCCGGATAGCTGACGACGACGCGTCCCTGTGACTCGCCGAACCAGAACGCATCGGCTCGACTGTCGGCCGCCGGACTCAGGGTCAACTCAAATCCGAGCGTCGTCTCGCCGAAGCACGACTCGGCCAGCGCGACGGCGAGTCCGCCCTCGGCGCAATCGTGGGCCGAGTGAACCGTCGCGTTCGTCGCCAGTTCGATCAGCGCCTCTTGCAGCCGACGTTCGAGATCGAGGTTCAGCGCCGGCGGAACGCCCGTGATCTGACCCGTGACGAGTTTCAGATATTCCGAGCCCCCGAGTTCATCAGAGCCGAGTCCGCCGATCAGCGCGATCCGGTCGCCGGGCTGGGTGAACGTCGAGCCGACGGCTTTCGTCACGTCGTCGAGCAGACC
>JBBSVG010000449.1:0-3408 GCA_038233775.1 Bacteroidota bacterium
CTCGGGCGCGGCGCCGACGAGGGTCGCATGGTCCGACAGGGCCATCAGCACGGCAGCAGCGGCGGAGCTGGTCCGGTCCAACCGGTCGAGGATGAGCACGGCGGGTCGGCCGTCGGTGGACAGGTGCCGGAGCGACAAGAGGATCGCCTCGCGCTTCATCGGCGAGCTGGTCAGGTGGAACCGGCAGATCATTTTGAGGGACGTTTCACCGACGGCGGCGGCGGCGTACATCTCGACGTGGGCATCGTCCGACAGACCGGGGATGCGGAGCCGCTGGCGGTGCCACAAGTGCAACAGGATCTCGGTCAAGAGGTCCGTCAGCCCGGCGCTGTTCCACAGATAGATGATCTCGCGGTGGGCGGCCGGGGCGTAGGCCGTGCCGGTGGCCGGGTTGAGTCGGCGCCGATGGCCGGTCAGCACCTCGAACGCCTCGATCAGCAGCCGCGACTTGCCGACGCCCGTCTTGCCGGTCAACAGGACGTGCCGACCCTGCCGGGCCAGCTCGATCAGTTTGGTTAGGGGCACGTCGCGGCCGACGAGAATCCGGTCGCCGCGAAGATCCCGCACGGTTTCGAGATGGTCGGCGACCTCGGCCGGCGACGGCGGCAGCACGTCGAGCGCAAGCGGCTTTTTCTTCGCCGGGGTGTCGTCGGCCTCGTCGTCATCGGCTTGACGGCGGGCCACCTGTCGACGGCTCGGGCGACCGCTGCGGCCGTCGAGTGGGTCGTCGTCTGGGTCGAAGCCGCTCACGGCGTCCCCGCCGCTGGCGTCGGTGCCCCCGTCGTCGGTGTAGCCTTCGGGACGAGCAACAGGACGCGGATGGTCTGGTGCGTGCTGCCAGCCTCGGTGATGTCAGCCGAGCGGACCGTGCCCATCGACGGGCTGCGGAGCACGCTGCGGGCGACGACGGCGGCGGCTCGGGCGGTGGCTCGGGAGAGGTCAGCGCGGAGTCGGGCGGACGTGAGCCGGTCGGCCTGAGCGTCCCGGTCACGCTCGGACTGTCGGCGGTTCAGCTCGTCGGTGGCTCGGGCAAGCTCGGCCTCGACCCGCTCGACGGTGGCAGCCGTGACGAACCCGGCCGTGAGTTGGGTGCGGGCGTGGTCGAGCCGGGCGAGGGCGGCGGTGCGGTCGGTGGCGGCCTGACGGATGCGCTCGTCGTGCTGCGTGGCTGACCGAACGGTCTCACCCTCGGCGGTGGAAAGGGCAAGGGCGGCGACCTGGGCGGCATCCTCGGCCGTGCGCCGCTCGGGATCGTCAACGACGGCCAGTGTATCGCCGGTGCGAACCCGGTCGCCAGCGCGGACCCGAATCACGGTGACGAGTTCACGGTCAACCGTCAACCCGGCCGGACGCAGGCTGAACCGGTCGCCGGTGCCGCTCGTCGCGGCCGTCGTCGCAGCCATAGCCGACGGTCCGACCGGGACGATCAGCTTGACCGTCAGTTTGCCGGACTTGATGACGACGCCGTCGAGGGCAGCGGCGGACAGGTCCGCCGGGGTGGCGTACTCGAGCCGGAGCCGGTGCGTGGCGCCGAGCGAGCCGCCCGACGTGGAGATCGGGTTGAACCGCCACGAATCCTCGGGTGCCGTGACCGGCTCGGCGGTGAGCAACTCGCCGAACAGCTCGACCGACGCGCCGGGCGGTGGCTGGATCAGCCCGTCGATCTCGCCAAGCAGCCGGTCGGTCAGGTCCAGTTGCCGCGTCTCGATGCGGACGGCGCCGGCCGGATCGCAGACGGCGTGACTGGCGGTGTAGTGGGTGGCGAAGTGTTCGCCGACGGTGTAGAGGTTCCCGTCGGTGCCACGAATCAGCAGCACGGATGGCGACGTGGTCCCGACGACCGGGAACCGGCCGCGCAACGTATCGCCGGTGACAGCGTGGGTAGCGAGCAGATCGACCGTGACGGCATGGGTGGCCGACAGCTCGTGGAAGTCCCGCACGGCAGCGGCGACGTCGCCCTGAACCAGCCGGACGACACGGGCGTAGCCGTGGGAATGGACCAGCAGCAGCGGGACGGTCAGACCGGCGAAGATGATCCCGAGCAGGTTGTCGCCCGTCCCGCCGGTCGTGGTGCGGAACCGGTGGGGTTGGGTCGCGTCGAACGGGAAGACGCACTGCTTGGACGACCACGGCCAGAACATCTTGCACCCTTGGACGGTCATCGTGTCGAGGAAGCAATGTCCGGCGTAGGCGGCGACGATGGCCGTCCAGAAGTCGGCCCGTCGGCAGATGAGGAGCAGCGGCGCGGCCAAGAGCGCGACGGCGAGCTGACCCACATACGAATGCGTCGCGGTGCGGTGGCCCCAGCGGCGCTCGATGCGTCGGGCGAGCGGGTGAAAGACTCTGCCAATCGTCGCCACTCGACTATCCACGTCGGGGAGCTGCGAGCAGACCGCCGCGAGCACATACGGCCCGGTGGCGGTGGCGTCGAGCGGCCACCCGGCGGCCATGCTGAGCACGGTATGACTCGCCAGCGCGAACGCGATATGGGTTTGGGAGCGCATCGCTGAGAGGATTCCTTGCATCGACCTGACGCGCCGGGCGTCGGTAGAGTCCGCTGGCGAACCACCCCCTCCGGCGCTGTCGCGCCACCTCCCCGGCGGGGAGGGGTTGGTTCTCTGCTCTGAACAAATCGCTGTCATCCCTCCGGCGCTACCGCTCTCCCTGGCGGGGAGGGGTTAGCTTGGCGACGACCGCGCTACCGGAGGTGTCGGCGAAACTCGGCCTCGGTCGCGGCGTGATACCGAAGCGCCTGCCGGTGGATTTCTCGCATCTGCTGGCGGTCGGACTCGGAGAGATCCGCGAAGGCGCTGTCGAGCCATGCCTTGTAGCGGACGACGGCCCGGTCGTTTGTGGTGTCGCCCGTGGCGTCGGTGCTCGATGGCTCGAACAGGCTGCGGAGCGCGGCAAGCTCGCCCGGTGACAGTTCGGCCTCGGTTGCGGCGGCGTGGTCGAGTGCGTCGCGGACGTCGCTGGCGGTGAGCGCGTCGTCGGCGTTGGATGGGCCGAACAGGTCGGCGGCGGCGTTGGGGTCCATCGTCAGATCTTCTCGCTTCGACCAGTCGGCCACCTCGACGGGCGACGGCCCGCCCCGGCGCCAGCGGCCGACCTCGTGGCGGAGATCGTCGCGGATCAGGCCGACGATGCCGACGACGACCGGGGCGGCGAGCATGAACGCGCACGACAGCAAGACGCGGCCACCGACGACGCGGCACGACTGCCGGACGCGCTCGGTGACGTGGAAACGAAATCGGTTATCCATTTTTGACCCTCCCCCAAGCTTTGCCGAGATCATCGATGACGCCGAGCCGTTCGAGCCGGTCAGCGTCGCGGTTGTAGGTCGCGTGCATCACGTCCGACACATCCTGCCGGAGCCGGACCCATCGGGCGCGTTTGTACGGGTGCAGC
>JBBSVG010000450.1:0-3407 GCA_038233775.1 Bacteroidota bacterium
ACTGGCCCGCGCTCGCATTCTGCTCAAACTCTGTCAATGTCTCGGACCGGCTCAGGTCGCCCGTGAAGTTCAGGTTCACGAGAACACCGTCTACTACCGCGTCAAGGTGTTGATTTAGGATAGAGGCGCTTTAGTTTCTGCCGCGCATCTGTGGTCGTGAATCGCCATGTGACCGTCGCACCGTCCAAGTTCCGCTGAGTCGCCCAGGCGCTGGTCTCTTCGGCCAGCACCGTTCGATCCGGCAGGCGCCTACTCAGACACTGGCGACTGAGCACGCTCAATTCGATCTCCACCATGTTCAACCACGAACCGTGCTTCGGAGTATAATGCCACTCGACACGCTTCATCAGACGGTTGGCCTCGGCTGCCTCAAACCTCTCGTACAAGCTTGATGGGTTGTGCGTGTTCAGGTTATCCGTGACCAGTCGAATCCGCTCCACATCCTTGTAGCGTCCGTCGAGGAGCTGTTTCAGGTAGTCAGCAAAGTCCAACTTCGTTCGCCGCTCGGTGACCAAGACCTCGCGCCAAGCAGCCAGCGGCTCGAAGGCCATGAACAGATTGGCTGTGCCCCGACGCTCGTACTCTGATAGGAGTTACGCAGTTGGTGTGATCTGATAGCGCGGGCGGGATCGAAAAGCACGAATCGCATCGCGGATGACACCGAGTTTGGCCTCGTACCAACTCTGCCCGCTGCGAAGGCGATTGGCCTCTAAACGCAAGAATGCCCGCAGGCAAAGCAGTAGATGGTTCTTTTGACCGACGGCGCTGCGAACCTGTGCCCGTTCAACGCCACAGCACTGTTTCAGACCGCGATGGTACTGCTCGATCCGCCAGCACGCCTTGCTCAACTGCCGCCACGTCGCTTCGCTCATCGACAACTCGTCTGTCGCCCAATGCTCCACGTCACCGTCTTTGGCAACCGTCTGGAACAGGCGAATCAACCCAAAGCCTTTCAGGTGAACGACCGCACCCTCGGCAGGCACCCGCACCGTCTCGACGGCCACGAGCGCCTTTCGTTCGGGATTGACCTGGCGATTGCTCTTCAACCGGGTCAGAAACCGGTAGTCCAACTGCCGCAACGCCTTCAGGTTTTCGAGGCTCGTATACCAAGAGTCGAAACAGACATAGGCCGGTGAAAAGCCTCGCTCTTTGGCCGAGCGCAGCATCTGCCGGAACGAATCGTTCTTGGTTTGATGAAGCTCGCCCTGATCGGTTTTGGCCTCGTAGACGCGGAAGTCACAGGGAATGACGGCCGACACGCGCTCCTGCTCCGCAGGTGGCTCGGATGGGAGGCTCTGCGCCGTCAATGGCGTCCAAACCAGCGACATCAGGTTGATCCCATCGACGACGCGCTGGTGTTTGCCGCTCCAATGCCGGGTGACCAATTCCATCTTGCGGGCGTAGGGCTTGTCAAGCGTCGAATCGTCAAGCAAAAGGAGGCCGCCCTGTCGCCAATCCGGCGGTAACACCTGTTGGGCTTCCTGCCACAACGCCTCTGTGTCGAGAGGCCGTCTTGTCAGCAGTCTGGTGTAGGCATCGTGAGCGGCGGCAGGACCGGCCTTGTCGGTTGGCTGGCTCCGGGCGGCTTCGGCGCAACCGAAAGTGCGCTGAGCAGCCAGAAGGAAGTCGATGTAATCCAACTCGTTACAGCGAGGTGCATTCATCGCTTGCCTCCATCCGTGATTTCAACTGCGTAACTCCTATAGGAGATGATTTTTCCTCTGGCATAGAATATCCGATTCAGCCGATTATCTACTCTCCGGACGATTTTAAAATCATTTTCCGATGGGAAGGCGGTTGGCAACGTGCCAAGGGCTTTCTCGATAGCATGGAAGGCAGGCGGAAAATCATGGCAACGGAGCAGGACGGCTGGATCTATGACTATCAGGATGAGGATGATGGTTGGTGTTTGGATGTTTTCGCCTCGGGCAGCCGGTTGTTCATCCGTGAAAGTGACCCTTATTCGGGGAAAGATTATCTGTGCGTGTCGTGTGACCGGGAGCGTCTGGTCCAACAGGTTGCGCCGCTACGAGCCCGATGCGAACGGATACTGGCAGAGTTGCGACAGATTTTCGGGCACGACTACTGGAACTCTATCGAGCAAGTAACCCACTGGAGAACAGCACGAACAGCACGACGCTTCGGTGACCTTTAGATCGGGGCGGCACCTGTGAAGTGGTGTCGGTCGCCCCGATGTCTGTTTGTCCCGAGCCGATTTGCTTTCAGCGGTTGGCGAGGATGAAATCGGACAGGTCGAACTCCGGCGTCGGATAAACCATCCCTTGATCCGGGCCGACCGGCCGAACGCCGCCCTCGGCGCCCAAATAGCCGACCATGAACTCGTCGCAGTAGCGGCAGACGGACCCGAGCGCCTCGATCCGGGCGTCGGCTTCGTCGTGTGTCACGCCCAAATGCTCGCCCATCCGCCACGGGTCGCCCTCGTTCAAGCGCTGCCACATCGGGTCGCCCGAAATCTTCGCCATCGTGTCGGTCAGTGAGGTTGTTCGCAGGTCGGCCAGCGGGATCTTGGTCGAGGGACAGCACGGGTAGAGGTAAAAAAGCTGGATCGCCAGTTCCTGCGGTGCGTCCGCGACCCCTCCGAGAAAGCCGCGTGCGCCCGAGACAACCGCGCAGAAGTTGTGTCGCGAGTCGGCACCGCCGGTCAGCCCGTTCTTCAGCGCCCGGCCACGCGGCCAGTTTCCGCCGACCCAGAAATCCTCGTTCGCGCCCCAGAAGCCATATGATGGGACGTGCTTCGTCAGATGATCCTTGCCGATCAACGCGCCCGTGTCGTCGCCAGCCATCCCGGCGGCCTGAAACATCGCCTCAATCGTGTCTCGCCGGGCGCCCTGATGCTGGTGGTAGCGGTCCATCGAGGCGATGTCGATCCGGGTCGCACCGTGATCGAGCAACTCCTGCAAAACGCGCGGGTTGAGCAGATCGCCGTTCGTCTGGACCATGAGCTGCGTCCGCTCGCCGTACTTCGCTCGCAGCAGATCCAAACAGTGCAGCGTCAGCCGCCGAACCGTCAGCGGCTCGCCGCCCGAGAGGATGACGCGCAGCGGCGGCTCGTCCGGAAAATGCGCCACGACCGCTTCCGCTTCCTCGCGCGTGATCGACCGCTCGCCCGGTCCACTGTGGTTATAGCAATGGTCGCAACTGTCGTTGCAGTTGTGGGTGATGACCCAGTAGATCGATTCGATGGACATGGGGGGAATGATGAATGATGAATCTGAGGAGAGCGATGAACGAGGAGCGAGGAGCGATGAAACGGCGATTTTAGATTGATGATCGCGGATTGATGAAACGGCCGCTCGGCGCTATTACCGTACTGTAGCGCCAATCTTGTATCTTGTATCTTGAACAAGCAGCACAAGTGGTGCAGTAGTTCGTTTTGATCTGGGTCA
>JBBSVG010000451.1:0-3404 GCA_038233775.1 Bacteroidota bacterium
AGCTCGCCGCCGATTCCGCTCACCTCTGACCTCTCGCCCCACGATGCGGCTCCGCCCGATTCTGCTCCTGCTCGCCACCATGGCCGCCGCCGGCTGCGGCACCTCCCGCCAAGCCGAAAGGGCCGCCGACACCAGCGCCGGTCCGGCTGGCAAGGCCAACGCGGATTCGGCGCTGACGCCCGAAGATGTCGGTCCGGCCCCGTTCAGTCGGCTGCAACCGGCGCAGGTCGAGCGCGAGCGGCCGTTCGATCAACTCCACCTGCGGCTCGAGGTCACCGCGTTTTCGTTCACCGGACACACGCTCTCGGCCGTCGCCACGCACCGGTTGGTCCCGGTTCGGCCCGACACCCGTGCGCTGCTGTTCGACGGCGACCACCTGCGCGTCCGCTCCGCCCGGCTGTTAAAGGTCAACCGCACGACGACCGACCAGCCGCTCGCCGTGACGGCCGTCGCCGACTCAACCCAACTCTCGCTCGCCCTCGACCGCGCCTACGGTCCCGGCGACACCTTGACCGTCGCCATCGATTACTCGGTCGCAAGCCCGAAAAAAGGGCTGTATTGGGTGCTGCCTGACTCGGCCAATCCTGCCCGGCCGACGATGATCTGGAGCCAGGGCGAGAGCGAAGAAGCGCACCACTGGTTCCCGTGCTACGATTACACGAACGACAAGTTGACCCACGAGGTCATCGTGACGACGCCCGCAGGCTACCGCGCCTTCGGCAACGGCGTCCAAACGACCAACCGACCGAACGCCGACGGCTCGACGACGACCGCGTGGTCGCAGACCCAGCCGAACCCGATCTACCTGCTGGCGATGGTCATCGGGCCGCAACTGTCGGTCACGAGTGCGTGGCAGCGACCGGACGGCAAGCAGATTCCGCTCGCGTTCCACTATCTGCCCGGCCAGCGGGCCGAGGATGCGCGCCGGGCCAACGCCCGCACCCCGGCGATGATGACTCTTTACAGCCGCTTGACCGGCGTCCCGTATGCGTGGCCGAAGTATGACCAAATCTTGATCAAGGATTTCCCGTTCGGCGGGATGGAGAACACGTCCTTGACGACGATGGAGGAGAATCTCGTCCAGTCGCCGCGCGCCTTTTATGACAACAACAAGTACGATTTGGTCGCCCACGAACTGGCGCATCAGTGGTTCGGCGACCTCGTGACGTGCCGCCGCTGGTCCGATCTCTGGCTGAACGAAGGCTTCGCGACGTTCATGGAGATGGTCTATTATGAAGGCTTCGAGTCGGCCGACGACGCGCTGACGCACCGGTTGGCAGACCGTGTGAGCTTTCTCGCCGAGGCCAAACGCCGCTACAACCGCCCCATCGTCTCAGATCGCTACTCCGAGCCGGACGCGATGTTCGACCGGACGACCTACCAGAAAGGCGGGCAAGTGCTGTTCATGCTCCGCTCGCAACTCGGCGAGAGCGCGTTCTGGAAGGCGATGCACCTGTATCTGACCCGTCACGCCTTCGGCAACGCCGTCACGGCCGACCTGATCGCCGCCATCCGCGAATCGACCGGTCGCGACGAGCAGCGCTTCTTCGACGAGTGGGTTTACGCGCCCGGCTACCCGGCGTTCCGGCTGACGCAGAGCTTCGATGCGGGTGTGTTCCGGCTGCGGGTCGAGCAGACACAGGACACGACCGGCGGCGTTCCGGCCGTCTTCAACGTCCCGATCCGGCTGAAACTCGGGACGCTGAACGGGCCGCTCTGGCAGGCGATCAAGATCGAGCGACGCGACTCGACCTACACCTTCAGGCTGCCGACCACGCCGAGCTACGTCTCGTTCGACGACGAGGACCGCGTGCTGAAGACGGTCGCGTTCGATCAACCCATCGAGATGATGATCGAGCAGTTGAAGTTCGACGGGGCGCTGGCCGGGCGCCGTCGGGCGGCGGCGTCGCTGGTCGAGAAAGCGGCCGCGCCGGGCGTGCGGCCGGTGCTGGAGGTGGCGCTCGGCTATGAGAAATCGCCGTCGATCCGCGCAATGCTCGCGGCCGGACTGGGCTCGCTGCCGATGGACGACGCGCTCGCCGCCCGTCTGCAGACCGTCGCGCTGGCCGATTCGGCCGCCGAGGTCCGCCGCGCCGCGCTGACTGCGCTGACCAGCAATCTCACCTCGGCCAACGACACGCCCGCGCTGCGCCGGGTCTTCACGACGACGCTGGCCCGAGACTCAAGCGATCTGAACGTTTCGGTCGCGATCAAGGGGCTGTCGTTGCTCGGCGGAACCGACTCGTTCGAGCCGATCAACCGGGTCGCGGCCGATCCGGCTTACGGGCTGCGGGTGCGGGCCGCCGCGCTGCGGGCGTTCGGTCGGCTGGCCGCTGCCGATGCTCGGGCGCTTGGTCCGCTCCGGGCCGCCGCGAAGCCGGGCGCGCTCTACGAACTGCGCTCGCTCGCTGTCGCCTCCCTCGGCGATGCGGCAGCGGCCGATTCGATGGACGCCGCCCGACCGGTCCGCCGCTCGGTCACACCGGAGTTGATCGGGTTCCTTCGCGACGCCGATCCGCGCGTCCAGACGGCCGCCGCCGGTGCGCTCGGCGAGTTGGCCGATCCGGCCGCCATCCCGGCGCTCGAAGCGCTCCGCAATCGGACCGCCAATCCGTCGCTCAAATCCACGCTCGACCACGCCATCGAGCAGCTTCGCGGCCACAGTTGAGCGTTGCGTGACTGAAACGCCGACGGCCCGACCCCCGGATGAGGGGGAACGGGCCGTCGGTGCATCATGCGAGGCGTCGGGTCAGTTGTCCCGGCGATCCCGGCGGTCGCCCTGATGCTCGCGCTGCTCGGCGCGGATCTTCGTGAAGGTGTCCTTCTGCGCGGGCGTCAGGATCGCGGCGATCTGCTCGTCGGCCGCGTCCATCGCCGACTTCATCGCGGCCCGCTTGCCGTTGCGGTCGGCTGCCGACTGGGCGTTCTGCCGGGCCGTCTCGCCCGCTTGGGTGAGGATCGTGTGGACCTGCGCCGTCTGCTCGGTCGTGAGCGAGAGCTTCTTCGTCAGCCGCTCGGTCATCTTCTCGACCCGATGGCCGGGCTGACGGTCACCGCCCCGGCGGCCGTGTGTCTGTGCGGTCTGATCGGCGGGTTGGGCCGCGCTCGGCTGCGTGAAGGCCAGCGGGCTGGCGGCGAGCAACAGGGCGAAGGCAAGGGACTTTTTCATGGCAGATACTCCGTTGGGTTCATCATCGGGTTGACGAGCCGGGCGGTGCGCCTCCGCCGTCGCTCTGCCGGTTAGACCGCCGCCGTCCCGCCGATATTCCCGCTCGGCTCACGCTTTCATCACCGGCAGACGGGCGCCGGTCCAGCCGGGGAAGATCGTCTGCGTCGGTCTCAACTACGCCGCCCACGTCACCGAGAACGACGCCTCCCGCACCGTTCCGGACGAGCCGGTCCTC
>JBBSVG010000452.1:0-3401 GCA_038233775.1 Bacteroidota bacterium
AGGCGACGCCGAGCATGAAGGCGGTGAACTTGCCCAGCCCGGCAACGTGCTTCATGAACGCTTCCTTGCCGTCCATCCCTTTCTTCAGGTCGCCGTTGACCTCGACCAAGATCTCACGCATCGCCTTGTTCGACGTGTCGGCGATGAGGAACTGCAGGATGTCGGCGTAGGGCAGTTGCTCTCGCATCAGGTCGGCCGCGATCCGGACAAATGTGATGACCGCCTCCCGATTCGGCTTCGGTTTGAAGTCGAGCACGTCGCGGTTGACCGAGACAACCTCGTAGCCGAGCTTCTGCAACGCTTGGGTGACGTCTTCCTTCGCGTAGGCCTTCTGCGCCCCCTGGATGACGGTTTTGTCGCCCGGCTTGCGGACCTTGTAGCGGTAGTTGCCCCGCTTCTCGAACTTGTCGAGCTTGAAGCGGTGCTCTTTCTCCATCTCGGCCAGCCGCGTCTTGGCCTCCTTCGGGTTGGCCGCGTTGAGCACGCCCCGAACCGGCTTACCGGCGGTACTGGTGCCGGCGAAACGAAACTCTGCCATAGCCTATTGCCCGATGCTCTGAGAGGAGAATCCCACCCGACGACGACAGCCGTCGTCATCGGATATCGCCATTCGCAAATGCCGTCCCGGCGCCTATGGGTTTCGGATAGAAACAACAATCAGGAAACAACCGGTGCAGAGATGCACGGTCATTCCCTGATTAATCCAGCAGTTATCGCACCGAGCGCTGCCCGATCCCACCGTCATTTCTCGTGACTTCGGAAAGATATCAGGGCGAAGATTCTCCAGCGGCGCCCTGAAACGTCAGGGGGCTACGATCAGCGGCTCTGGCGTCAGGCTACCGGCTGGGCGGACTGTGACGACCATCGCATCGTTTGCATCCACCACGCCGTCGTGGTTGATGTCCTCGACGCCGGTCCCCTTGATCACGAGCATCGTGTCCGTAGCGCTGGTGATATCGAATTTGCCGACCACATCGACGTGGGTGAGTCCTTCGTCTGGGAACTGATATCCAACGAAGCTGTAGCCGCCGCCGCCCTGCATCCTCGGCCGTCGATAGTACGATTGCACCTGCGACCCCATCTGCACGAGTTCCGAGACGATGTTATCGAGGTTCGTCTGCGCGGCATTCTTGCTGAAGGCAGTAATCCCAACGACGATTGCGATCCCGACGACGACGACGCCGAGCACGATCAGGAGAAGTTGCTGTTGACCCATGACGGTCTCCGTGGGCAGGCAATCCGACGACGAGCGGGCATCGGCTCGTATCGAGAAGGTGAGGGAAGGGCAAAAAAAAGCCGGGGCCGTTCACGACGGAAGGGCCCCGGCTCTTGGTCAGGCTGCGACAGGTCAGGGGATGGCCGGGGCAACCGTCTTCACGTCGGAGACAGCACCCTTGCCGACGGCGATGAACAGGTTCGGGTTGTTCACCTCGGCCGGGACACCCTTGAAGATGATCCCGAGGGCCGTGCCTGCAGTCGAGATCGAGTACGTACCGTTAGCATTCGCGAAACCCGTCCCGGAGACGGGGATGATGCCGATGTCAGTCATCGTCATGCCGATGAACGTGCCACCGGTGCCGCCGAGCTGCACCGGACGACGGTAGACCTGCTGTGCCTGGGCGGCGATGGAGACGAGGTCGTTGGCGACGGCGTCCTTGTTGGCCTGCTCGGCGTTCTTGCCGAAGGCCGTGATCCCGACGACCACCGCGATGCCGACGACGATGACGCCGAGCACGATGAGGAGAAGCTGCTGCTGACCCATGATGTCCTCCTGGACAGATTAGGGTGTGGGTGTTGGGAGCCTGCTGTGAGTTCGGCGCCGGTTTGGTCGCTTTCCTCGGTCTGGGTCGTTCGCCTCGGGGGTCCTGGGCGAGCGGTTTCTTTTGAGCGCGAGACCTCGGCTGCGATGCCCGGTGTGCTGGGCGCCTCGGCTGGGGCGTCGGCCCGCCGCTCTGCCTCTCCCCTTTTCAAGTCGGGTGCCAGCCACTCCTAAGCCGGGAAATACCGGCAGAAAGTCGTCTATTCGGGCCATTTAGCCCGTTTCCCCGTTGATTCAGGCCAAACATGAAACCGGGCCGGTGCTCAAATCTCACCGGTCGTTTCGCAGCTTAACACGACACAACCGGTCGGGGTTGGTGAAATCTCGCCAAGCCGGTTCAAGGACCATGCAACCCATGCCCGGCGCCGTCTTTACCCAGAGTTAACAAGATCGAAATCGCGGGTCGCGGGTCCGGTTTTAGCTCGGTTGGCCGCGCCTGCCCGGTTCCCCACCGCTTTCGATCTTCTGTCGATGCCCTCTGTCTCCCCCGCCGACCGCCTGCCTGTGTGGGCGCCGCTCCTCGTCGCCGCCGTGACGCTCGTCGTGCTGGCCGGGGTCGCGTGGGGCATCGGGTTAGGACCGACCGAGCCGCCGCAGTATTTCGCCTCGCTCGCGTGGTCGATGCTTCACGGTCGGCTCGACTTGCCCGACTGGCCGGCGCGGGGCCACGACCTGTCGCCGTTCAACGGCCATGTGTACGCCTACTGGCCGCCATTGACGGCGCTGCTGATGCTGCCGGTCGTCTGGTTGACCGGACCCGAGGCGTTCCCACAGCGGATTTTCGCGCTCGGCTTCGGCGCCGTCAACGCCGGGCTGGCGACGATGCTCGTCCACAGGCTCGCCCATGCGGCGGGTCAATCACGGCCGGTTCGGGTGGCGCTGATCGGCGGGTTGATCTTTGGGCTTGGCACCTCGAACGCGATCTTCGCGGTCGTCGCCTCGCACTGGTTCATTGCCCAATTGACCGCCACGACGCCGCTGCTAATAGGCCTCTGGCTCGCACTCGAACGACGGCCCCGCTGTCGCCCGGCCGCGATCCTCTGGAGCGGCATCTGGCTCGCCGTCGCCACGCTCGGCCGACAGCATCTGGTGCTGGCCGCGCCGCTGTGGCTGTTCCTGGCCCTGAGCGACGAGCATTTTCATCTGCCCGGCAGCGGCGGCTGGCTGCGGCGCGCGTTTGCCCCGCTCCGAACCGCATCGGCGTGGCGGCGGGTAGCGATGATCGGCGTCCCGCTCGTCGTGGCGATGGGGCTGATCGGGGCGTATAATGCGGCGCGGTTCGGCTCGCCGCTGGAGAACGGGATTCGCTTCCACAACATGAACCCGCGCTTTCGCGCCGATTTTCTCCGCTACGGCTACTTCAACCCGATTTATCTGCCGCGCAACCTCTACTTCACTCTGCTGCGCTACCCGTATTTCGAGTACGCCGACGGCTACGACCGGGCGATGGGGTTCAGCCTGTTCCTCCAGAGTCCGATCCTGTTCCTCGCCATCGGGATGAAGGTCGAGCCGCGCTGGCGCGATCTGGCCGTCGGGACGTGGTGGGCTGTCGGGCTGGTCGCGCTGCCGATCCTGATGCTGA
>JBBSVG010000453.1:0-3385 GCA_038233775.1 Bacteroidota bacterium
CTGCTCGGCCATCTCCAGCGCCGCCGCCGTCGCCTGACGAACGTTGGTCCGGCTCGACCGCTGCCCGACGCGCTCGATCACGGCGGCGTGGATCAGGTGACGGATGCCCTGCATCGCCAGCCGGTGGGCCGATGTGTGTCGGACCGACCCGACCGGGATCGGCTGCGGTCGGCCTTTGCCCATCCCGCGAGCCAGCTTCTCGACCTCGGCGCCAGCCATCTGTCGCACCGCGCGACCGATGCCCTCGCCCATCTCGCCCGTCGCCGAGGTCGGCACGACGAGCGCCTCAACGCCAGCTGTCATCAGGTCGCCGGTGCGGATCTCGACGGTCCACGGCCAGCCGCTGTCGGGTCGCTCGCTCATACCATCGTCGCGCCGCCGTCGAGCGCGAGCGCTTGGCCGGTCAGGTTGCGGGCCGCCGGCGAGACGACGTAGCGCGCAAGGGCGCCGATCTCGGTCGGATCGAGAAACGCGCCCAACGGGACGGCGGCTTCGGCCTGTTGGCGGAACTCAGCCTCCGATTGCCCGGTCGCCGAGGCGCCAAAGCGGATGCCCGTCGTCGCCATATCGGTCTCGACCCAGCCCGGCACGAGCGCGTTGACGGTGATCTGTCGCGCCGCCAGTTCGAGCGCCGCCGCTCGGGTAAAACCGATTACGCCGGCTTTCGTCGCGCAATACGCCGCGTAGCCCGGCACGCCGAAGCGACCGAGCACCGACGACAAGTTGACGATCCGGCCGCCGTCGGGCATGTGCGGAACGACGGCGCGGGTGACGTGGTACAGCCCGCCGAGGTTCGTCGCGACGATGGTGTCCCACATCTCGGCCGCGCTTTCGGCCCCGGCCGCCCCGCCATCAAGCGGTGTGATCCCGCTGACGCCAGCGTTGTTGATCAGAATGTCGATCCGGCCGTGATGCGCGGCAACGTCATCGACGACGCGGCGAATCTGACCCCGGTCGGTCACGTCGAGCGCGTGAGCCGTCGCGCCCGGCCCCAACTCGGCCAGCGTCGCGGTCAGCGTTTGCTCGTTGCGCCCGGCGATGGCGACGTGAGCGCCCGCCTCGGCGAGCGCCAGCGCGATGGCCCGACCGATTCCTTTACCGCCACCGGTCACAAACGCGATTTTGCCGCTCAATTCCATCCCGCGTCTCCTGTTGGTTCAGCCATATCGGGTTGGCGCTCCGGCCAGTGCGTAGAGTTCGATTGCTTCGCGCACGATCTCCGACTCGCCGCTGAGGCCGTCGCGCCACCGCTCGGGAATCGCGTCGTAGCCGAACCGAGCGCCGAGCAATGCCCCGGCGACGGCGCCGTTGGTGTCCGCGTCGCCGCCCAGATTGACCACGGTCACAAGCCCAGATTCGAAGCTGTCGGCGTTGAACAGCGCCCAGAGCGCCGTGTGCGTCGTCAAAAAGGTGTAGCCCTGCATCGGTCCGCTGATGTCGGCTGGATCGGGCATTTCGCTCAGCGCTGCCTCGACGACCGAGGCCATAAACGGATCGGCGTTTTCGAGAAAGTAACTCAGCAGGTTGTTGTGGACGACCGGCAGGTCTTCCCCGGCGAGCAGTTGGGCGATGGCATAGTTGACCGCGACACACGACTGACAGCAGCGCGGGTCGAAGTGCGTCAGTTGCGAGCCGATGATCGATTCGCGTTCGAGCGTCTTGAAATCGGCCGCCCGGAGCAGCCCGGTTGGGGCGCAGCGCATGACCGCACCGTTGCCCGCCGATTGTCGTCCCGACGCCTCCCACGCCTCCCGCCCCGCCGTCGCCGGGTCGCGGCCGACGGCATACGCTTGCAACGCGGTCCGGGTCAGGTTGCCGACATCGGGCGGATTTGTGCTCAGCCAGCCGAGAAACCTATCCAGAATGTCGGCCGGATCAAACGCCGAGCGAGCAAGGTAACTCTGAGCGAGGCAGCGCATCAGCGCCGTGTCGTCGGTCGTCTCGCCCGGCGAGAGTTTCTGCCAGCCGCCGCCGAGAAAGTCGCGCACCGTCCCGTGCGCCGACCGAATCTGCGCCGCCGTCATGAATTCGAGCGGCGCCCCAAGCGCATCGCCGACGGCGAGGCCGACGAGGCATCCCTTGAACCGGTCGAGCGGCGTGAGCATGGCAGGGGCGGAGACTGGAGACAGGCCCGCCCATCCGAGGCAATCAGATGGGCGGGCGATCAGCGCGAAAACGATGGCGGCGACGGGAAGATTCCGGCGGTTACTTCGCCTTCCGCTTGGTCGAGGTCGGCGGCACCGGTCGGGCGCGGACCCGAGACGCCTGCATCGCCTGCAACGGGTTCATCTTCGGCCCCTGCGCCGTCTGCTGCCGCTGCAACTGCGCCTGCGACAGCGGCGGGAACTGGCCGAACATCTCCTCGTAGATCTTCGACTGCATCTTGAAGATGAACCGGCGGAAGAAGTTCATCTTGATCAGCTTCTGCCGCTCGAGTGTGCCTTTGACCTGATCCATCAGCAGCCGGACGATCTTGTCCTGATCGGGCGAGACCGAGAGAGTGGCGTCTTTGCCCTCAGCCTGCGTCAGCAAGCTCTGCAAGGCGTCCTTCTGCGGCTTCGTCTGCTTCGTATCGGGCAGACTGACAACGGCCTGCTGCAGCATCTGGACGAGCAGCTTGCGGGCGGGCTTGGACAGCGTGACGGTCTTCTGCGGCATGGGGATCGGTCGGCGAAAAGATGGCGCCCGGTGGGCAAACGCGGCAGTGGGTCAGCCCTGAAGGTACGCACCGGGGTCGGGCCAAGTCAAGGCAAACCGACTTGCATCGGCGGCGGAATCGTCGTACCTTTGCGGTCCGCCCGGCCTCTGTGCCGGGTTGTACCCGTCGCCCTTGCCTAGCGCGCAAGCGGGCGACATCCAATTACTTAGATCAGGCTATTAAGCCACTCTAAAGCGAGGTGAGTTTGCATGGTGGGGATCCAGGTTCAAGACAATGAACCAATCGATCGCGCGATTCGGCGCTTCAAGAAGAAGTACGAGCGGAGCGGTGTGCTGAAGGAATTCAAGCGCCGCACGTATTTCACGAAGCCTTCGATCAAGAAGCGCATGAAGAAGCTGAAAGCGATTCGACGGGCGCTGCGTACGGCACAGGAGGCGGTTTAAGCCGTCACTCCGAGCCGCAGTCGCTCGATCCCGACCTCTCTCCCCGTTTTCGCCCTCGCGGCGTGGCGGTCTGATGGTCAGCCGCCGATCCCCCGTTTGCCCCGAGCCTCGCTCGCCGGCAGCGGGGGATCGGCGTTTTATAGCTTAACCCAAGTTGCTACCTGAAAAGCCGCTCATAGGGGAGCGCCGTTGTGTTTGGAGCAAAGCCGCCAAGCTGAACTCCGAACAAACAACACGCTCCCGCCATGAACGACTGCATCGAAGATAAACTCGTCGCCGTCTA
>JBBSVG010000454.1:0-3380 GCA_038233775.1 Bacteroidota bacterium
CCGTTGGCGACGGCCGTCGTGACGAGCGCGATGTTGCGGACCTGATCGGTCAGGTTGCTGCCCATCGCGTTGACCGAATCCGTCAAATCTTTCCACGTCCCCGACACGCCCTGCACGTCGGCCTGACCGCCCAACTTGCCTTCCGTCCCGACTTCCCGTGCGACCCGCGTCACCTCGTCGGCGAAGGTGCCCAATTGGTCGACCATCGTGTTGATCGTGCTCTTGAGTTCGAGAATCTCGCCGCGTGCATCGACCGTGATCTTCTGCGACAGATCGCCGTTCGCCACGGCCGTCGTAACCAGCGCGATGTTGCGGACTTGGCCCGTCAGGTTCGACGCCATCGCGTTGACCGAATCGGTCAGGTCTTTCCACGTCCCGGCCGCGTCGGGCACCTGCGCCTGCCCGCCGAGCACGCCTTCCGTTCCGACTTCCCGTGCGACCCGCGTTACCTCGCTGGCGAAGGCGGACAACTGATCGACCATCGTGTTGACGGTCGTCCCGATGCGGAGGAACTCGCCTTTGATCGGCTGTCCCTCAATCGCCAGCGCCATCTTCTGCGACAGATCGCCCTCGGCGACGGCGACGAGCACGCGGGCGACCTCGGTCGTCGGCTGGACCAGATCGCCGATCAGCGCGTTGACAGCGCCGAGTTCGACCGCCCACGAGCCAGCGATGTCGTGTCCCAGTTCGGCCCGCTCGGTCATCCGTCCGTCGCGACCGACGACGTCGCTGACCCGGACGAGTTCGGCCGTCATCCGGTCGTTCTTATCGACATAATCGTTGTACGCTCGGGCCAACTGGCCGACGATGCCGGTGTCATCGACGGGCAACCGCTGCGAGAAATCGCCTGCGGAGGCCGACTGCAAGGCCAGCAGCAGCGGTTCGAGCACATCGGCGGGGACCGGCGGTTCGATCAGGATCGGAGCCGCAGAACGGGCGGCACGGGTGCGGCGGCGCGGGGCGCCCCCATTGGAGGCGGCTTTCGGATCGACCGGCATAGGATATCCCTGAACTTCGAGCGTGATGAGCGCGGGGGGCGGGCCGTGAGGAGGCGGTGGTGCGGGCCAGCCGTGTAAACACAAACCGCCGCCGCCCGCGCCGCGTTCTCGCTCCGACGTCAACGGAGCGCCGACGGCTGGTGGCGAGCGAAAGAAGCGTCGATTAAGGCAACAGCGACAGCAGTTGAGCCGCCGTGCCGTCGGGCGAGTCGGTCGGCGCAGACGTCTGCCAGCGGATGCGGGTGTCGCGGCGGAACCAAGTCAGTTGCCGCTTGGCGTACTGTCGGGTGTGCCGGGCGATTCGGTCGCGCATCTCGCCAAACGGCAGGCGGCCGTCAAGAAAGTCGAGCGCTTCGGCGTAACCGACCGTTTTCATGACCGGCGCGGCGTCGCGAACCGGCAGCAGCGCCGTCGTTTCGTCCAACAACCCGTCGGCGAGCCTGTGGTCGGTGCGGCGCTCGATCCGGCTGGCTCAATCGTCGCGCGAGCGGTCGAGGCCGAGCCAGACCGTCGGGCCGAGATCGGCGCCCGCGTCGCGCTGGTGTCGGGCGTGGTGTTCGGAGAGCGGAATGCCGGTCAACTCGATCACTTCAAGGGCGCGGATCAGCCGGTGGCGCTTGGTCGGGTCCATCGCGGCGGCCGAGACCGGATCGCGCCGCGTCAGTTCGTCGTACAACGCTATCGGATCGGCCTCGAACCGCGCTTCAAGCGCTTTGCGAACCTCGGCGTCGGCCATCGGCAGCGGCGTCAGCCCGTCGATCAGCGCCCGAAAATAGAGTCCAGCGCCGCCGACGAGCAGCGGCCGATTCCCCCGCGACCGAATTGCGGCGATCCGCTCGCGGGCCAGCGCGGCGTACTCGGCGGCCGAGAGCGGCGCGGCCGGGTCGCGCTCGCCGACCAAATGATGCGGCACGCGGGCCAGTTCATCGGCCGTCGGCTGCGCGGTGCCGACGACCATGCCCCGGTAAATCTGTCGGCTGTCAACCGAGACGATCTCCGCTGCGCCCAACCGTTCGGCCAGCGCAACCGCAACCGCCGTCTTGCCGACCGCCGTCGGGCCGACGAGCACGACGAGCGGCGGCTGGGTCACGAGAGCCCGTCCACTTGACCGGTCGGCGACCCTTCAGGCAGCGTTTCGGGCGGCGCGTCGGGCGGCAATTCGACCTGCACGAAGGCGATCCCGGCCTGATCGAGCATCTCCCGCACGCGGTCGATCTTGTACGGACGGAGGTAATATATCGACCGCACGCCGACGTTGACCAGCACTTTCAGACAATGGACGCACGGGCTGGCCGTGACGTAGGCATCGGCGCCGTCGATGCTCGTCCCGTTGCGCGCCGCTTGGGCGATGGCGTTGACTTCCGCATGGATCGTCCGAAAACAGTTCGTCTCGACGACCCCGTCCGGCGCCTCGCTTTTATAAAGCAGACAGCCGACATCGGTGCAGTGCGCCATCCCGGCCGGTGCGCCGTTGTAGCCGGTCGCAACAATGGACCTATTTCGGACCAGCACCGCGCCGACCTGCGCCCGCAAACAGGTCGAGCGCGAGGCGACGACTTGGGCGATCCGCATGAAATACTGATCCCACGGCAGGCGGCTGACGGTCGGCGTCATCGGGCGATCATGTCTTTCAACGTGGCGTAGAGCAGTGCGACCGGCAGGCCGACGACCGTGTAATAATCCCCCTCGATGCGCGGGATGAACAGCGCACCCAGATCGTCCTGAATCCCATACGCCCCGGCCTTGTCGAGCGGTGACCCGGTCGCGACGTAGGCGGCGATCTCGTCGTCATTCAACTCAGCAAACGTGACGCGGGTGGCCGAGGCGCGGCGCTCGACGTGGCCGCTGTGGTCGATCACGACGAAGCCGGTGTGGACGGTGTGCGTCCGGCCGCTGAGTCGGCGGAGCATGGCGCGGGCGTCGGCCGGGTCGGTTGGTTTGCCGAGCAACTCCGGTTTTCCATCGGCATCATCGAGCACCACAATCGTGTCGGCGCCGACGATCCAAGCGTCCGGCGCGGTCGGCCGGACGGCTTGCGCTTTCTGTTCGGCCAACTGCGTCACGGCCTCGTCGGGCGTCCAGATCGGGTCGATAATCTCGACCACGTCGCTGACCCGAACGGTGAATCCAAGCCCCATCTGCCGCAGCAGCGCGGCCCGTCGGGGCGAGGCGCTGGCGAGGATGAGCGGGTGCATCAGACGGATCATGCGGACTCAGCGGGTGACGATGAAGGCGCCGGGATAGCGGTCGGCGAGCGTTGCGCGGGCGGATTCGGCGGCGGCGCGGTCGGCGAACGGGCCGAGTTGGACCTTGAACAATCCGCCGACGGCGACGACGCGGCTCGACACGTCGGGCACTTGGGCGCGGGCGGTGGATTCGACC
>JBBSVG010000455.1:0-3379 GCA_038233775.1 Bacteroidota bacterium
CAGCCGCCGTGGATGCCCGGTTCGGGCGCCGCCAGATGGTTGAGCGACAGCACGCCGCCGGTCGAGAGGCCGATGTGGAGCAGCGCCGAGTGGACCGGTCGGCCAGCCAGATCGGCCTCAACCCAGACCGGTCGGCCACCCATCAGCCACAGCGCCGCGTCGAGCGGGTGGCTGACACCGCCAAAGTCGCCGCTCTGGCCCATCATCGGCCCGTCAGCGCTGAACCCTTCGGCCCCGGCGAAGCCGTTGCGGATCGTCACGACGCCGCGCCGGATCGGCTCGCGGCTCGACAGCCAACCGTGCAGTCCGGCGACCGGCGGCAGCATCCGGTAGGGAAAGTTGACCGCCGTGACGAGATCGGGCGCCGCTGCGGCCAACCGGACAAGGTCTTGGGCGTCGGCTGCAGTGCGGGTGATCGGCTTCTCGACCAGCACATGCCGACCAGCCGCGAGCGCCTGTTCGACGTGCGCCCGGTGCGCCGCATCCGGCGAGGCGACGACGACGGCATCGACCGAGCGGATCAGATGGGCCACGTCGGTTGTGGCGAGCGGCACGCCTTCGCGCTCGGCGATGCGTCGGGTTTTGTCGGCATCCCGACCGGCCAGCGCCGTCACCTCCGCCCCGGCCGCCCGGAATGCGCCGACGTGCATCAGCCCCCACCCCGTCCCGATCACCCCGATCCGCATTCGGTTTCCCTTTGCTGGTGCGCTACGTCAGTCGTGGCTTTGTCGTGGCTCAGCTTCCGCCGCCAGATCGATCCTGAACACCGGCAGAAATCGACCGGGAATGCTGCCGGATTCACGCCGACCCACCTGAACGCCACCGGCGGCCCGGTAGAACCGCTCGGCATTCGGGTCGGCTTGAATGACCAGCGATGCAGCGCCCATCGTCGCGGCTTCGTGTTTGGCGTGCGCCATCAACGCGCGGCCGACGCCTTTCCCGATGCAACTCGGCTCGACAAACAAGGCGTCCAGTTCGATTTCATCCGCTGAGAGCTGCTCCAGCGCGTAGAAGCCGACGATCCGCCCGTCGGACTCGGCCACGGCGAAGCGGAAGCGGGCTAACTCGATCTGACGAGGCGTATAGGTCAGTTCATCCCGACAACTCTCCATGAACGCCTCGGAGTAACCCCAATGCGCTTTCGAGCGGAACGCGATGTCGCTCAAGACGTCCGCTTCGGAAGCGTGAGCGGCGCGGATCAGCCAATCGGTTGCGTTCATCTCGATAGGGCCGGACAGGAGAGATACGGCGCAGTTGGGTTGGCTGGATGGTTCGGCGGGCGGAAACGGCAGCGGGGCGACACCGAACGTTCGATGCCGCCCCGCTGTGGTTGCGTCCAATCGGTCAGCGGCGACCGGCCGGGACGACGTCTTGCTCGACCTGATAATCGGCATACGTCCCGTTGAAATCGCGAATCCCGTCGTCGCTGAGGATCAGCAAGCGGGTGGCGACCTTTTCGACCAGATCGCGGTCGTGCGAGGCGAACAGGACGGTGCCTTTATAGACCTCCATCGCTTCGGCCAGCGCCGAGACGCTCTCAAGATCCAAGTGGTTCGTCGGCTCGTCGAACAGCAGCGCGTTCGGCTTGAGCAGCGTCATCCGGGCCAGCAGCAGCCGTGCGGCTTCACCGCCGGAGAGCGCCTTGACCGGCTTCAGCGCTGCCTCGCCGGAGAACAGCATCCGGCCGAGCAGCCCGCGCACCTCTTGCTTGCCCAGCCCGTGGCCGTCTTGGGCGCGGTCGAGCCAGTCGAACGCCGAGGTCAGATTCGCGTCGAACAGCTCGTGTGAGGTCTGCGGAAAATAGCCGCTCGACACCTCGGGCGCCCACGCGATGGTGCCCGATTGCGGCGTGATCTCGCCCATCAGCAGCCGAATCAGCGTCGTCTTGCCGACGCCGTTGTTGCCCAAGAGCGCGATCCGCTCGCCCCGGTTGACGGTCAGCGAGAACCGCTCGATCACCGGCACGGCTGGGTCGTAGCCGAACGTCACGTTCTTCACCTCGAGCACGTCGCGACCGCTGGGCCGCTCCTGATCGAAGCGGATGTACGGCCGCTGGATGTTGGAGCGCTTCAGATCGTCCGGCGCCAAGCGCTCGATTTCTTTGATCCGCGACTGCACCTGACTCGCCCGAGTTCCGGCGGCGAAGCGGGCGACGAACTCCTGCAACTGGGCGACCTTCTTCGCCTTGTCACGGTTCTCCGACTCAATCTTGCCCCGCGTGGCGACTTTCGCCGAAACCATCTCGTCGTAGTTGCCGGTGTAGGTGATGATCGTGTCGTAGTCGATGTCGGCGATGTGCGTGCAGACGGCGTTGAGGAAGTGCCGGTCGTGCGAGATGACGATCAGCGTCCCGTTGTAGTCCTTCAACGACGTCTCGAGCCACGAGATCGCGGTCAGGTCGAGATAGTTCGTCGGCTCGTCGAGCAAGAGCGCGTCGGGTGTGCCGAACAGCGCTTGGGCGAGCAGGACGCGGAACTTCAGGTCGCTCGGCAGGGTCCGCATCTCGTCGGCGTGCTGCGCTTCGGCGATGCCGATGCCTTCCAGAATCTGCGCCGCATCAACCTCGGCGACGTAGCCGTTCTCGTCGGCGACGACGCCTTCGAGTTCCGCCAACCGCATCCCCATCTCGTCGGTGAAGTCGGTCTGGGCGTACAGATGCTCCCGCTCCTCGAGCGCCGCCCAGAGGGTCGGGTTGCCCATGAGCACCGTGTCGATGATCCGCTTGTCGTCGTAGAGCGAGGTGTTCTGCCGCAGCACGCCGACCCGCTTGGGCCGCGTAACCGTGCCGGAGTTCGGCTCGATCTCGCCGTGGAGGATCTTCATGAAGGTCGATTTGCCAGCCCCGTTCGGACCGGTCAAACCGTAGCGGCGGTGCGGGGTGAACGTCGTCGTCACCCGGTCGAACAGCATCTTGCCGCCGTACGACATCGTCACGTCCTGAACAGCAATCATAAGGGTCTGGCCTTCGGGTTCATCGGATCAATAAGGGCACGGCGCGCCCCTCTCCGCAGCTTCTGTGCCGGGAGTCGGGCGGCGGCGCCAAACGGAAACGGCGGTTCCCGGAGCCGCTTGCCCCGGAAACCGCCGTCGTGACTCCGCCTGCCTCACCGGACGCTTACTTGACCAGCGTGACGCGCTCGCTCTGGACGAACCGCGCCCCGGTCGCGCTGCCGACCGCCGTCACGCGGACCAGGTACAGACCGCCCGCCAAACCAGCCGCCTCGAAGCGAACCGGATGGCTCCCGGCGCCCATCGACTGACCATCGGACAGCAACGCCACCCGCTGACCGAGCGTGTTGACGATCTCGACCGTGACCTGGCTGGCCTCGGGCAGCGTCAGCGTCAGGCTCGTGGACGGATTGAACGGGTTCGGGCTGGC
>JBBSVG010000456.1:0-3376 GCA_038233775.1 Bacteroidota bacterium
GAGGCCTACAAGAAGGACACCGGCGCCGAGCCGGACAACCTGATCGGCTATGGCTACGACGGCATGATGCTGGTCGCCGATGCGATCACGCGGGCTGGGAGCACTGACAAGGAGAAGGTGCGTGCGGCGATGCAGGCGACCAAGAATTTCAAGGGCGTGATGGGCGGGGTCGACGCAAGCTATGGCTTCGCCGACGGCAAACTGGCCGACAAGCCGCTCGTCATGCTCGGCGGCGAGGCGCGGTTCGCCCGGCGGGTGTCGTTCGTGACGGAGAACTACATCGTGCCGGGCCTCGACGGGGCGATCATCTCGTACGGCGTCCGCTTCTTCGGCGAGTCGCTCTCCGTCGATCTGGCCCTCGTCAACGTGACCACCGACATCATCTTCCCCGGCGTCCCGTTTCTCGGCTTCTCGTACAAGTTCTGACGGCGCGGGTTCAGCCGTACCTTGTCGGCGTCATCGGGCTCCCGTCCGGCGGCGCCGACGCTTTTTCCCGCCGATCTGACTTCCCGATTATGGCCGCCTTCACGATCCGATCTATCTCCGCCGCGCGCGATCTGTGGCGCTTCATCCGGCTGCCGTATGCGCTCTACGAGGGCGACCCGAACTTCGTCGCGCCGCTGGAGATCGACCAACGCAAGCTGCTCGACCCGAAGCGAAACCCGTTCTTCGAGCACGGCGAGATGCAACTGTTTCTGGCCGAAGACACCGCCGGCCGACCGGTCGGCCGCATCGCCGCGATCCTCAACCGGCTGCACGACGAGACGTGGCATGAGAAGGCCGGTTTCTTCGGCTTCTTCGAATCGACCCAAGACGCCGAGGTCGCTGGGGCGCTCGTGAAAGCGGCGGCCGACTGGTGCCGGGAGCGCGGCGCCGAGTTCCTCCGTGGACCCGTCAACCCGAGCATCAACGATACGTGCGGGACGCTGGTCGAGGGGTTCGACCGGCCGCCGGTCGTCATGATGCCGTATAACCCGCCGTATCACGACGTGTTGCTCGTCGGCGCCGGGCTGTCGAAGGTCAAGGATCTGCTCGCGTGGTGGGTCGATCAGAAAACCGTCAACCTCGAAAAGCTCGAGCGCGGCGCGGCCATCGTCTTCAAGCGGAACCCCGGTCTGGTCGTCCGGCCGATGGATTTCAAGAAGTTCGACCAAGAAGCCGCGAAGATTTTCGAGATCTACCGCAGCGCGTGGGAGCAAAACTGGGGCGCGGTCCCGATGACCGACCACGAGGCGACGCATTTAGCCAAAGAACTGAAACCCATCGCCGACCCGAAGCTGGTTCAGATCGCGGAGCTGAACGGCGAGGTCGTCGGCGTCTCGGTCGGCGTCCCGGACCTGAATCAGGCGCTGATCAAGATCAAGGGCAAGCTGCTGCCGTTCGGGCTGCCGAAACTGCTCTGGTATTCGCGCAAGGTCAACGGCATTCGCGTGCTGATCATGGGCGTCAAGGCCGAGTACCGGCGCCACGGGATCGACGCGATCTTCCACCTGAACAACGTCAAACACGGTAGGGAAAAAGGCTACGACTGGGGCGAACTGTCGTGGGTGCTGGAGGACAACGTGATGATGAACCGAGTCGCGGAAATGCTCCACGCCGTCCCGTACAAGCGCTACCGGATGTACCAGATGCCGCTCTGAGCGGGCGGCGATTTGGCCCGGTCGGCGGTTGGGCCGTACCTTTGTCGGCCTAAGCCCGACGGTTTCCCCCGGTTGCAGCGGTCGAGGTTCTGTGAGACAGTATCACTCGTGGCACAGTTCGGCGCTCGGCCGGACGATGGAGATGGCCGCCTACGGCCACGCCGGGACGCCGGTCGTCGTCTTCCCGACCTCACGCGGCCGGTTTCATGAGTTCGAGGACCGCGACATGGTCTCGGCGCTCGGGCACCACCTGCGCGAAGGGTGGATTCGGCTCTACTGCGTCGATTCGGTCGATGATGAGTCGTGGTACAACTACGGCGCCTCGCCGCGCGGTCGGGTCGAGCGGCATCTGGCCTACGACCGCTACCTGACCGACGAGGTCGTCCCGCTCATCGCCGGGCAGACCGGCGGCACGCCGCTGATGACGGCCGGTTGCTCGTTCGGCGGCTACCACGCGGCGGCGTTCGCCATGCGCCACCCCGATCTGGCCCACGGTCTCGTCTCGCTCTCCGGTGTGTTCGACATCCACCAGTTCATCCTCGGCTACTACGACGACGACTGCTATTTGGTCTCGCCGCAGGACTTCATCCCCGGCCTGCAAGACGGCTGGACGCTCGAGTCGATTCGGCGGATGAAGATCGTGCTCGGCGCTGGCGACTGGGACATCTGTCGGCCGCAGACGGAGCGGTTCAGCCAGACCCTCTGGCAACGCGGCATCGCCCACACGCTCGCCGTCTGGGGCGACGGGCAGAAACACGACTGGCCGCTCTGGCAGCGGCAGATCGCCCACTATCTCGCGCCCTGATCGCTTCCCCGACGCGGGCCAGAGCCAATCGCCCGTCACCACCCGACCGTTTGGATATGTGGATGCGCCGCCTGATCTCGTTTGCTGTGCTTGCTGTTCTGTTCGGTCCGCTGACAGGTCGCGCCCAGACGGGTTATCTGAAACTGACAGCGCCGGTCGATACGATGCTCGTCGTGGTGGACGACGATCTGGCGCACTTTCATCGGCTGACCAGCGGCGACTCGCTTGAACTCTCGGCCGGTCAGCACCGGATCACCGTTGCCAGCAAGCGGAGTTATGATTTTCTCTACCGCCCGACGATTCAGTCCGGCCGCACGCTGACGACGGCCGTGCCGCTGACGCGGCGCAAGCCGGGCGCGAAGCCGGACATCGGCTACATCGGGCAGAGCAGCTACCCGCGATTGGTCTGGGGTGGCAACCTGCTCGTCGTGACCGATTACGATTCGGATATCTTCATCAACGACCGGTTCGTCGGGCGCGGTCAGGCCAAACTCGACACGACCGCCGGTGTGTATCATGTTCGGACGGACAACCCGACGGCCGGCATCACCACGCGCCGGGTCGTCGTTCGGCGCGACCGGTTGTGGGTGACGGAGATGTTCAACAAGCCGGACGCGGGGCAGGTGCATCGGCGGAGTTGGCTGCCGGGCGGCGGCCAGTTCGTCAAAGGCGAACCGCTCAAAGCAACGGCGATGGCCGGGTTCGCGACGGTCGGTGCCGTTGGGCTGGGTCTCAGCGCAACCGTGCTTGTGCCACGAGAGAGCGACGACGCGCGGGCGGAGACCGACCGGCTGCTCGCGCGCTATCAGAAGAGCCGCAATCCGATTGAGGCTTCCGAGATTGGCGATGAGCTTGAGCGACGGGCTGACGCACTCAAGCCGCAGGTCACCCGACATAAGGTGGCCCGCTACGGCGGCCTCGGGCTGTTCGC
>JBBSVG010000457.1:0-3367 GCA_038233775.1 Bacteroidota bacterium
ATTCGCAACCACTACGTCGGTCGGACGTTCATCCAGCCGGGCCAAGCGGTCCGCGAACTCAAGGTGCGGGTCAAATACAACCCGGTGCGCGGCGTGCTCAAAGGGCGCAAGGTGGTCGTGATCGACGACTCCATCGTGCGCGGGACGACGAGCAAGCTCTTAATTAAACTGATCCGCGAGGCTGGCCCGACGAGCATCCACTTCCGCGTGACGAGTCCGCCGATCCAGTTTCCCTGCTTCTATGGGATGGATTTTCCGCAGAGCGACGAGCTGATCGCCAACCGGTTCGACCGCGACGTGACCCGCATCGCCGAGGAGATCGGCGTCGATTCGCTCGCTTATCTGTCGCTCGAAGGGATGCTCGCCGCCGTCCCGCCCGAGCAACGCGACGGCTGCTGCACCGCCTGCATGTCCGGCCAGTACCCCGTGCCCATCGAGCCCGGCACGGCGAAGAACTTGGATGATTGAGCCACCCAATCAGGAGTCGTTGCCATGAAACCCACCCGCCTTGCCCTGCTTGCCCTGTCGCTGCTCGCTGTCGGTTGCAAGGAGGCCATCGTCGATCCGCCGGGAGATCCGACTGCCGTCGGCAAGCCGTTCGTTTCGTCAGGTTACGTTCGGTTGATGGTGAACGAGCTTCAGGTGGATGTGGACAGCCTCGGCGGGATCGGCTTCATCCCTTTACAAGGACGGGGGCCGAAGCAATACTTTCCGGTCGGTGACACGAGCATCTCTGTGATCTATCAGTCGGGTCTCTGGCTGAGTGCCACCCAGAACGGGCAACCTCGGGCCAATCTGGTCTGGGGGCACCCATCGCCGGGGAACTACACCAACCGATGGGGCGGGCGCAGCCTCGGCGTGTTCTACGTGACAGCCGACAGTCTGCTCGGCAACCGGACCGGCTGGCCGACGGCCTATGGTGCCCCAACTCAGCCCGGCGGAAATCCTATCCACCAAGTTCCGGTGATGTACGGCGACGCGATGGCCTGGTCGGCGTTGAGGAGCGACTCCAGCGCCGTATCGCGAGGACTTGAGGAGGTGCTGACGGCGCCGATTGAAGGCATTCGTGTGACACAAGCGGTGTATGGATACCGGCAAGCCGATGCGAAGAACGCGATCTTCGTCCGCTATCAGATCACCAACCAGAGCGCCGCCCCGCTGACCGATGTGTACGTCGGTTATATGAGCGACACCGATTTACAGGATGCTACGAACCTGACCGGCTACGACTCCAGCCGGGCACTGACGTACACCTACAACTACATCGGGAACAGTTTACCCTTAAACCGCTCTCGGTATGTGGCAGGGTACACGTTCCTTGGGACACCCGACGAGAATGGATATAACATCGGGGTCCGGTCGCATCGGAAGATGCGGAAGTCGGCGGTCGACACCGAGTTCGGCGTTGAAACCATCCATACCCCGCTCCAGGTCAGATACGCCTTGCAAGGGCTGTCCAACACCGGTCAGCCGATGGTCAATCCGACGACGGGACAGGTCACGACATTCGCCTTCACCGGCGACCCGACTGCGGGCACCGGCTGGCTGGATACGCCGCCGCAAGACGTGCGCAGCCTGCTCGGCTCCGGCCCGTTTGCCCTTGCACCGGGCGAAACGAAAGGGCTGACGATGGTCTGGATCGCCCGAGTTGGCACGGACAGGGCCGACGCCTTGTCGAAGTTGCGGGACGACGTGGACCATGTACGCAGCACGCCGGAGCTATGGGACTTCCTACGGTTCTAACGTGGCCCCGTCGCCGCTTTTCGGTAACTTGTGCGGCGAATCAGTCGGTCCGTCAGAACTCGTAAACGTGCTCGCAAGTCACAACTCGTCGCTGTACATCGCTTCTGCGGGCGCTGGTGCCCGATGACGGCTGTCGCTCTGTCGCAAATAGCAAAATGATCAGGATCAACGAACCGAAGTGCGATTTCTGCGGCACCTGCGTGGCAGCGTGCCCGGAGGACACGATTGAACTGAGCGAGCGCAAGATCGCCATCACCGACGGCTGCACGAGTTGCGGCCGCTGCGTCTGGGTCTGTCCGCTCGAAGTGTTCACCTACGTCCGGCCCGACGGGCGCGAGGTCGTCTGGGGCGAACCGGCGCCGGCCGCACCGGTCCCGTTCGTCGGAGGCGCCCGACTGTGAGTTCGCTGCCGCTGGGCGTTCGGCCCGAGTATGATGTGATCGTCGTCGGTGGCGGTCCGGCCGGGCTGATGGCGGCCCGAATGGCCGCGCTCGGCGGCGTGTCGGTGCTGGTGCTGGAGAAGGACCGCGAGATCGGCGTCCCGGTCCGCTGCGGCGAGGCGGTCGGTGCGGCGAGCATTGCCCAATTCGTCGAGCCCGATCCGAAGTTCATCGCCGCCGAGATCGACGCGTTCCGGTTTTTCTCGCCGGACGGCCGACCGGTCATCGCGCATTTGGGGCAGAATCGCGGGTTCATGCTCGACCGACGCGTGTTCGACGGCGAACTCGCCAAGCGCGCCGCCGAGGCTGGCGCCGAGATCCGCTGCCGCGCCTACGTCCACGGGCTGCTGAAAGACGGTCCGCAGACGGTCGGCGTCGAGGTTTCGTTCAACGGCTACGCGACGTGTCAGATTCGGGCTGCGCTCATCATCGGCGCCGACGGGGTCGAGAGCCGGATTGGGCGCTGGGCCGGGTTGAAGACCGTCACCGAGTTGCACGATTTGGAGAGCTGCGCCCAGTACACGCTGGCGAATCTGCCGCTGGATCGGCCGACGACGCTTGATTTTTACGTCGGTGAATCGGTCGCGCCGGGCGGCTACGGCTGGGTGTTTCCCAAGGGACCAGACACGGCCAACGTCGGGCTGGGCATCGTCGGGACGTACCTGCGAAAGCGCGGCAAACCGACGATCAATTACCTGAACGATTTCGTCAAGCGGCTCTACGGCGACACGGTTCAAGTCGTCAGCCAGACCGTCGGCTGCGTCCCGTGTGCCGACACGAGGCAGCGGCTGACCGCGCCCGGCGTGCTGCTCGTCGGTGACGCCGGGCATCAGGTCAACCCGCTCTCCGGCGGCGGGATCGCCAGCGGGATGATCGGCGGCGCGTTGGCCGGCGAGGTCGCCGCCCGGTCGATTCGTCGCGGCAAGCTGGCCGAGATCGCGCAGTACGACAAGGCGTGGCAGAAGCGGCTGGGCAAGCGTCATCACCAGTATTATCGGCTGAAAGAAGGCGTCGCGAAGCTGTCCGACGAGCATCTGAACCGGACGGCCGACCTTGTGCTCGGGCTGAAACCGGAGGAGCGGACCCTAACGAACATCTTCAAAGCCGGCGTCCGGCACCAACCGGGGCTGATCCAGCACGCAATTCGGCTGTTCGCTGGGTTGTAGTAGCCGTTCTTGAAAATC
>JBBSVG010000458.1:0-3361 GCA_038233775.1 Bacteroidota bacterium
AGGTTCTCGCAGTTGGTCCCGTCGCGCTCGTAGAGATACGGAACGGCGTCGAGCCGCAGCCCATCGACGCCGCGCTCGAGCCAGAAATCGAGCGCTTCGAGCAACGCCTTGTGGACGGCCGGGTTGTCGAAATTCAGATCCGGCTGATGGTGGAAGAACCGGTGCCAGAAGTACTGCCCGGCGACCGGGTCCCACGTCCAGTTCGACGGCTCGCTGTCGGTAAAAATGATGCGGGCGTCGGGATAGCGCTCGGCGGTGTCGCTCCAGACGTAGAAATCGCGCTCCGGCGAGCCTTTCGGCGCCAGTCGGGCGCGTTTGAACCACGGATGCTGGTCGGAGGTGTGGTTGACGACCAGTTCCGTGATGACCCGCAGCCCGCGTCGATGCGCTTCGTTCAGGAACGCCTCGAAGTCGGCCATCGTCCCGGTGTCGGCCCGAACGGCGGTGTAGTCACCGATGTCGTAGCCGTCGTCCCGCAGCGGCGACGGGTAGAACGGCAGCAGCCAGAGTGCCGTCACGCCGAGCGATTGCAGGTAATCGAGCTTCGCCGTCAGCCCGGCGAAGTCGCCGACGCCGTCGCCGTCGCTGTCGTAGAACGAGCGGACGCGCAGTTCATAGATGACGGCGTCTTTGTACCACAGCGGATCGGTGTCGAGGCCAGCAGTCGGGGCGGAGCGGGGCATACGTGCGGGGTTGGTGAGCGAAGGGCGCGCGGGGCGCATTAGGTCTTAACGGCCGCAGCGGCGCCCGGGTTTCCGCGGGATCAAATCGCAAAAACGCCGAGGGGCGCGTCGGTGGTTGGCCGATGCGCCCCTCGCCTTGCAGACCCCCGATGCGTCAGTTGCGCCGGAGGATGAAATCGAGCAGCTTCTGGAAAAACGATTTCTGCACCGGCGGCGGTGGGGCGACGGGCTGGGGCCGCTCGGTCGCTTTGGTCGCCAGCGACGGGGTGGCACGGGCCGGTCGGGCGGCGGGCGCCGGGGCTGGGGGGGCAGTCGGAGTCGGCACGGGGGCGCGGGTGACGCTCGGCCGCTCGGCCATCTGGGCGGGCGCCGGTGCTGCCGCAGCGGCGGCGAACGGGTCGGCAGCCGGGGTCATCGCGCTGCCGTCGGTGGCGCCGAAGCCAGCGACCGGCGCAGGTTCGGGCAGCATCGGTCGGCCACCGAAGCCGGTGTCGCCGGTGCTCGTCTCGCCGATCATCGTCCCGGCCGGGCGACTCGGCGGCTGGCGGTTGATTCGGTTGAGCGTCTCGCGGCTGATCGCCTTCAGCGTCTCGAACACGCCCTGGTTCTTGACGGCCGCTGCCTCGAAGAACGGGCTGTTCATCGGATTGAGCGCGGCGTTGAGTTCCTCGAGCGAGTACAGGTTCGGCAGATCGCGCTTGTTGTATTGCAGCACGATGGGGAAGATGGACGCGTCGAGCCCGTACTCGTTCAGGTTCTCCCGCAGGTTGTTCAGGCTCTCGATGTTGTCGTCCATCTTGCCCTGCTGGCTGTCGGCGACAAACACGACGCCGTCAACGCCCTTCAGCACGAGCCGCCGGGTGGTGTTGTAATAGACCTGACCCGGAACGGTGTAGAGCTGGAACTTGGTGTTGAATCCCTTGACCTCGCCGAGCGAAAGCGGCAACAGGTCGAAGAACAGCGTCCGGTCGGCCTCGGTCGCCAGCGAGATCAGGTTGCCCTTCGACTGCTGCGGGACGTTCTGGTGGATGACTTGCAGGTTCGTCGTCTTGCCGCTCATCCCCGGACCGTAATAAACGATCTTGATGAGGATTTCGCGGTTGGCGTAGTTGATCGAGGCCATGCTTCCTCTCCTTGGGAACCCAATCGCAACCGCGCCCTCGGCGGCCGAACGGGATGCACTGTCTGTGGGGCGGTCGGTCGCCGATCCGTCGGCGTCACACGGCATGGGGGTGATCGGGCTGCGGTCCAGCGTCGGGGGTGACAATATAACGCCAACTGTCGGACGGTCGTTTTCGCGCCCGCTGGGTCAGATGATCTGGTTGAGCGCCAGCGCCGCCTCGCGGAGCACGGCCTCGGCTTGGGCGATCTGCTCGGTGCCGAACGTGCCGATCAGGCCGATCAACAGGTCGCTCTGCGGCACCGGTCGGAGCACCAGCCGCCGACTGCCGTAGGCGACGGTCACGGCGTCGAGTGCGCCAGCCTGCGCCTCGCGACCGAGCGTGGCAAGGGCCGAGATGGAGCCGCGAATCGCCTCGTCCACCGCCGCGAGGTTGCCCGGCAGGCGGCTGCGCCGGTCGAGGACGAACCCGTCGGCGGCGACCAGAAACGCGCTCTCGGTCCCTGCGACTCGGGCGATGGCCTCGTCCAGCCAGTCGCGAGTGGTCACCCGACCCGACCCGGCGCCCGGTGTCGCGGCAGGCGGGGTAAACGGCGGCGTGCTTCGCGGTGGCAAGACGGTCGGCGCCGGTTCGGGACGGAAGGAGCGGTCGAGCGCCGCGCCGAACGGATCGTCGTCCGCTTCGCCGCCGCCGGCCGAACCGTTCGCCTGATCCTCCTGGCTCATCGCCTCGATCATCAACTGCTCCCAACTGTCGATGATCGTCACGATGTTCGGCACGTCGTCGCGCATGTCGAACGAGCCAGCCGGCCAGCCGATGATGCTGAAGAAGGCGTCTTTGCCGATGGCCGCCGCCGTCTCGGCGTGGATGATGTCGCCCCGGTTGAAGCAGATGATCCCGTGGCCCATCGCGCTATCGACGACCAGCGTGCAGGTGATCCGCCCCAGACAGTTCATCTGGATCACGTCCATCAGCTGCAAGTTGCCGACCTTGCCGACGAACGAGCCGCCGTCGTCGTTGCCCATCGCCCCGGAGCCGTTCGAGTCGCTCAACCCGTCGAGTTTGCGGAAGTAATCGCCGATCACATCTTTCAGCAGCTCGATGTCGAACGGTTTCTCGATGAAGAACAGCGAGCCGCGACGGTTGGCGTCTTTCTGCACCTCCCTCGAGCCGTAGGCGGTGATGACGATGACACCGAGCGACGGGTGCTTTAACCGGATGTTCTTCAGCAGCTCGATGCCGGTCATGCCGGGCATCTTGATGTCAGTGATGACCAGATCGTACGGCGCGTCGGCCGCTCCGCCGTCGAGCGCCTCAATCGCCTCGAACCCGCTGGTGACGTAATCGGCCTGCACCTCGATCCCGCCGGCCACCTGCCCGGTCTGGTTGAGCGTGTTGGTGATGCCGAGCGCGATGGTTTCTTCGTCGTCGACGATGAGGATGCGGCGCATGGGGCGGGGAGCGGTCGGGAAAAGAGAGGTGCCGACCCGCGCCACCGTTGGGCAGCGCGGGCAAGCATGGGCGTCAGGCGATCAGCGTCTGCAACGTGTTGAGCAG
>JBBSVG010000459.1:0-3358 GCA_038233775.1 Bacteroidota bacterium
ACGCGATCCGGCTGACCTTCACCAATCCGACCTACTCCGGCTTCAAGGGCGTGATCGTCCTGCGCGGCCTGGCCGACCCGAACACGGCGCCGACCAACGGGACGGGCTACGCCGTCGGTGCGATCATCGGCAACGCGACCGTCGTCTATAACAACGCGGCGGCGGTGGCTGGCGGCGCGGTTCAGACGGACGACACCGGGCTGCTGGGCAACACCGCTTACTTCTACACGGTCTATACGTTCAACACCGCGACGGCCTACGCCGGGGCGGTGGACGGGACGGCGACGACGATCAACCTCCAGCCGGTCGCCTCGCTGACGGCGGTCGGGACGCAGACGGACCGCGTCACGGTCGGTTGGACGAACCCCGGTTATGCTGGCTTCACCGGCGTTCTGCTCATCCGCACGCCGGGCAACGCGGCGCTGAACACGGCCCCGACGGCCGGTCAGAGCTACGGCGCTGGGGCCACGCTCGGCAACGGGACGGTGGTCTTCAGCCAAACGGGTCTGGCGGCGAACTCGGCCGCGCAGTACGCCGACGCCAACGTGACGCCGACGACGACTTACACCTACACCGCCTACACCTACGATCCGGCGCGGAACTATTCGGCTCCGGCTTCGGCCTCGGGGACGACCCAAACGCCGACCGCGCTGACCGATTTCGCCGCGATGGCCCAATCGACCAACGTCGTCCGGCTGACGTGGACGAACCCGACGTTCGGTGGCTTTACGGGCGTCCTGATTCTCCGCTCGACCGGCGGCGCGCCGAACACGGCCCCGGCCGTCGGCGTCTCGTACACGAACGGTCAGATTCTCGGCAACGCGACCGTGATCTACTCGGCGACCGGCCTGCCGCTCGGCGCGGCGGCGCAGGGCGACGACACGGGGCTGATGCCGACGACGGCGTACAGCTACACGGCGTACGCGTTCGACGGCTCGCGCAACTACGGTCCGGTCGCCGCCGCTTCGGCGACGACGCTCGGGACGCAGGAAGTCACCGGCCTAACCGTCACGCCGACGGCCAGCCACATTCTCGCCGTCAACGGGACGCTGCCGACGTACTCGGGCTTCCGGGGCGTCGTCGTCATCCGGGCGGAGAACGCCAACCCGAACACGGCGCCGACGAACGGCTCGATTCCCGGCATCAACGCGACGCTCGGCAACGGGAAAGTTGTGTACGTGCAGGACGGCGCGACGGCCGGTGCGCCGTTCTCGTTCAACGATCCGACCCTGAAAGACGCCACGCACTACGTCTATAAGGCGTACACTTATGACAACCTCGCGGCTTACTCGACCGGCGTGCTCGCCGACGGGACGACGCTCGGTTTGGCTCCGATCTCGGCGCTGACCGTCGCGCCGGCCTCGCCGTCCGAGATCACGCTCGGCTGGACCAACCCGAGCTACGCCGGTTACAGCACGACGGTTGTGCTGCGCAAGACGGGCGCGGTGCCGAGCGACGTGCCGACCGACAACACGCTCTACGGCGTCGGTGCGACCATCGGCAGCTCGACGGTCGTCTTCAACGCCGCCAGCCCGGCCGGGTTCACCGACGCCGGACTCGCGCCGAGCCAGCTTTACGGCTACGCGGTTTACACGGTCGATGGCGCCGGGAACTACTCGACCGTCCAGACCGGCCAAGCGACGACCCAGCCCGCCGTACCGGTTGGCAACGAAGCACCGTCGATCTCGCTGGCGCAGTTGCCGGTCAACGGTCAGGTCGGTCCGACCAGCGCCGTGACGATCCGGGCGACGGTTGGTGATCTCGACGGGACGGTTGTCTCGGTCGCTGGGACGTACCGGGTCGATGGCGGCTCGGCCGTCACACTGACCTTCGCGCAGAACTCCGGCAACCTGTGGACGGCCACCGTGCCCGCCCAACCGGCCGGTTCGGACGTGGACGTGCTGGCGACGGCGACCGACAACAGCGGCGCTTCGACCCAGGCCAGCCGGTCGTACACCGTCACGCTCGACCCGGCAGCCGACACGCTGCCGCCGGTCGGCGACTACGGCGGCGGGTTCGACGGGACCGGCTATGTCGGCTTCCCCTACGACCCGGCGCTCGCGCTGACGGACGAGTTCCTGATCAACTTCTGGGGCTACGCCAACGCGCTGCCGCCAGCCGGTCAGGAAGCGATTCTGGTCCGCCGGGGCAACGGGCCGGGCGAGCAGGATTACCTGATCTCGGTCGATAGTCAGGGTCGGTTCATCGTCTATATCTCGGACAACGACGGCAACCTGGCCCGGTTTGAGTCGGGACCGGGCGTGATTCAGCCGGGCGTCGGCGGGCAGTTCACCGTCGGGGTCGGCGTCGGGCAGCTTGGGTTCTACTACAACGGCCAGCGGGTCGGCACCGGGACCATCGTGTACGGGAGCCACGGGTTCTACCCGACCTACTTCGGCGGCTCGCCGAACCCCGGACCGGGCTTCACCGGCTTCAACGGCGTGCTGGATAACATTAGGATCGACCGGTATCTGCCGACCGGCTACACGTTCGGTCCGACCTACTACGGCCCGTACTACCCGAACTTCGGTACGCTCTACTTCATCACGTTCCCCTACGGCAACCGGATTCCGAACTACGGCGGCTTCGGCGGCGGCGCTGGCTTCTCCGGCGGCGGCTACGGGCTGGCCGGGTTCGGTGGCGGCGGTGGCGCAGGCGGTGGTGGTGGCGGTGGCGGCGGCGGTGGGGGTGGCGCGTACGGCGGCGGCTCGGGTGCCGGTGGGTTCGGTCCGATTGAGTTCGTCGATATTCCGGCCGGTGGGACGGACACGACGACGGCGCCGATCACCGGGGTTCGAGTTCGCTCGAACGTGGCGCTGCGGCTGATCATCACTGAACTCGACGTGCGGCTGATTCCGGTCGGCGCTGGGCAGAACGTGCCGAGCGGGATCGACCACAGTTCCTACATCCGCTACTACAACCTGCAGGCGAACCTGCCGGACGGGTCGTATGTGATGGAACTGAACGTCCCGGTCAAGCGGACCGACGCGGCGCCGTTCCGGCCGCAGTTGCGCGGGCTGTATCGGGACGCACCCGGCCCGGTCGTCACGGCCAACCCGTGGGGCCAGCCGGCGCAGCAGTCGGTCGCTTCGGTCGGCGGCGTCGATTACGTCCGCTACGAGGCGGTCACGGCCGACGGCGACTTCGCCTTCGGGACGACGATCCCCGATAACCCGCTGCCGGTCGAGTTGACGGCCTTCACTGGCCGCTCGGGCGACGCAAAGGTGCTGCTGTCGTGGACGACCGCATCGGAGCAGAACAACGCCGGGTTCGCCGTCCTGCGCGACGGAATCGAGATCGCCTCGTACCGCTCGACGGCAACGCTCGTCGGTCGCGGCACCTCGACCCAGCCGACCGC
>JBBSVG010000460.1:0-3339 GCA_038233775.1 Bacteroidota bacterium
CGGAGCCACCGCTGTCATCCTTCGACAAGCGACCGTAGGCGGCTACGCCGACAGGACGAACGGATAGCTTGCACTTCTATTCGGTGGACTTGATATCAGTCTCGCACCGTTAGGCGGCGGAGTTCGGTGCCTCGGGATTCGATGTCGGACAGGCCCCATTGCTTGCGGAGCAGTTCGAGTCGGTCGCGGTCGAGCCGCGTGATGATCGTCCCCTCGACGACGAGATCGAACGCCATCGTGTAGAGCGCGAGATGGTAGGCGTGCTCTTTTTCCCGGATCACGCCGTCGATCACCCGTTGGCGAATCGTCACCTGTTCGCCGGTCGAGAGCGGACCGCAGGCGGCGATGTCGCGCAGCAGATCCTTTTCTTCCGGCGTGACGGTCAGGTTCAGCGTGGCGCGGCGAACGGCCTCCTCGTAGTGCGCCGCCGTTTGGTCGTGCTGATCCAAACAGCGGCCGTGCGCCCGTTTGAACGTGCTGAGCATATCCATCGGCGTCAGCGGCTGGCCGCAGAACTGGCAAGTCAGGCCAAACAGCGACGGCTGGCGGGTGTAGGTTCTCATGGGCGCGGCTGGACGGTGGAAAGCCAATCGGCGATGCGAACAGCGAGGCTCGGCGGATCGAGTCCGACCAGTCGCGCCAACTCGGCGGGCGTGCCGTGGGCAACGAACCGATCCGGCAGCCCCAAGCAGAGCGTCGGCACCGATTGGCCGCGTGCTGACAGGTGTTCGAGCACCGCCGAGCCGACGCCCCCCGAAACCGTGCCCTCTTCGAGCGTGACGAGTCGGCCGCACGCAGCGGCCATCTGGTTGATCAGTTCGCCGTCGAGCGGTTTGGCGAAGCGCAGGTTGACGACGGCCGCCGATACGCCGCGCTCGGTCAGCATCTCCGCCGCGACGGTCGCCGGACCGACGAGACTGCCGTAAGCGAGCAGCGCGACGTCGGTGCCGGACCGGACGATCTCACCGCGACCGATGGGCAGTTCGCTGAACTCGGGTCGAAGCGAGGCGCCCGGTCCAGCGCCGCGCGGGTAGCGGATCGCGCTCGGTCCGCCTTTGAACCGGGTCGCCGTGAACAGCATGTCGCGCAGCTCGGCCTCGTCTGCGGGCGCCATCAGGACGAGGTTCGGGACGGCGCGCAGGTAGGCGATATCGAACGCGCCGTGGTGCGTCGGGCCGTCGGCGCCGACCAGACCGGCGCGGTCGAGGGCGAACACGACCGGCAGGTCCTGCAAGGCAACGTCGTGGATGACGCCGTCGTAGCCGCGTTGCAGAAAGGTCGAATAGAGCGCCACGACCGGCGTCAACCCAGCGGCGGCGAGTCCGGCGGCGAACGTGACCGCGTGCCCTTCGGCGATCCCGACATCGAACCCGCGCTCCGGGAACGCCGCCATCAGCCGGTTCAGCCCGGTTCCGCTCGGCATCGCGGCCGTGATTCCGACGATGCTCGGATCGGCGGCGGCCAACTCGACCAGCGCCGCCGCGAACACGTCGGTGTACGACGGCGGACCGCCGCCGGACGGTTTCAGCGGCAGCCCCGTCACCTTGTCGAACGGGTTCATCCCGTGAAACCCGACCTGATCGGCCTCGGCCGGACCGTAGCCCTTGCCTTTGACGGTTCGCACGTGAACCACGACCGGCCGAGTGCGCGCTTTCGCCTCGGTCAGCGCTGCGCCCAACGCCGCGAGATCGTGTCCATCGACCGGCCCCAAGTAGTCCAATCCAAGCGCACCGAACAGCCCGCCCGACGGATCGGCGCCGCTAGCAAGCTCGGCCAAATGCCGCCCGACCGCACCGACGGACGGGTCGATCCCGATCCCGTTGTCGTTCAGCACGACGATCAGCCGCGTCCGGCCGAGGTTGTTCAGCGCCTCGAAGGCGAGTCCACCGGACAGCGCCCCGTCGCCGACGACCGCGACGACGTGCGATGTGCCGCCGGTCAGATCACGCGCCGTCGCCAACCCGAGCGCCGCCGAGAGCGCCGTCGAGGCGTGGCCGACGCCGAACGCGTCGTGCTCGGATTCAGTCCGCGACGGAAACCCGCTCAACCCGTCGAGCTTGCGCGTCGTCCCGAACCGGTCGCGGCGGCCGGTCAGCAGCTTGTGCCCGTAGGCCTGATGGCCGACGTCCCAGACGAGCGCGTCGGTCGGCGAATCGAACGCGGCGTGCAGCGCGACGGTCAGCTCGACCGTCCCAAGCGACGCGCCCAAGTGGCCGCCGTGGGTTGCGACGTGGTCGAGGATCGCCTCGCGCAACTCATCGGCGATGCGGCGCAGGTCAGCCGGCGAGAGCGCGTGCAGGTCGGCCGGACCGGCGATGTCGGCCAGCCGGATCATGGCTCCGGCGCCGCTGCGCCACCGTCCGCCTCCAGCTTTCGGATGCGCAGCTCGGCCGCGTCGAGTCGCGCCAAGCACGCTTTCGACAGCGCCAGCCCCTGTTCGTAGAGCGCGAGCGCTTCCTCCAACCCGACCTCGCCGGCCTCCAGCCGCTCGACGACCGATTCGAGTTCCGTCAGCGCGGCGGCGAATGTTTTCGGCGTCTTCATATCAATTCTGTGGAAGGCTCTTGCAAGGCATCCGCTCGTCCTGTCGGCGTAGCCGCCTACGGTCGCCTGTCGAAGGATGGCGGCGGTGGCTCCGTTCATGGATTCGACAAGCTCACCACGAACGGAGATCGGCCGAACTCAAGCCCTAAATTTCACAGGGCTTTGCGGGCCAACACGAGCAGACCGGAGCCTTTGGGCTGCGGACGGAGATAATCGGCCGCCATGAAGCCGAGCGTGACCGGCAGCATGACGAGATAATAGACCGGCAGCGCGATAAACCACACTTTCGAGCGGTTGAGCAGCTTCATCGGCGTCTGGATGCCCAAGCGCCAGCCGACCATCCCGGCCGGACCGTAGGTGTAGCGGCTGGTCACGTCGGCGAACCCGGCCTCGCGCAGCTTCGCTTCGAGGTCGTCTTTGTTGTAGCCGTCGCGGGCGTGTTCTTCGATAAACCCCTGGACCTTGCCCGCCTCGTGCTCGCTCAACCCCGAGCCGCCCAAATCGGACGGCGTGTTGACGAGCAGCAGCCCGCCCGGTTTCAGCGCCCGGCACAGGTTGCGGAGCACGGTTCGGTCGTCCGGGATGTGCTCCATCACGTCCACCGACAGGACGAAATCGTAGCGCTCGACGATATCCATCTGCTCGAGATCGGCGACCGAGAAGCGGACGTTGGTCAGCCCGAGCGCGGTCGCATACGCGGTGCAGTCGGCGACCTGTTCGTCTTTGACATCGACGGCCGAGATGTCGAGATTCGGGTAACGTTTGGCTAAGTAGAACGACTACTGGCCGAAACCC
>JBBSVG010000461.1:0-3329 GCA_038233775.1 Bacteroidota bacterium
TCGGGCCGTTGGCGTACGGCAGCGCCGCCGTAACGAGCGTGCGGTTGAAGGTCGGGTCGGGCATAACAGAACGGGTTCAGTCGGTGAGCGTCGGGATCGCCCAAAGATACGGCCGAACGCAGCGCCGCCCCGGCTGCCGGTCAGGCAAACGGGGCGGCGCGGGTCCAGCGGATGCGACTCAGCGATCAGAAGCCGACCGAGAGGTTGATCCCGAACAGCGTGTTCTTGACGTCGGCCTTGCTGCTCGTGGACTTGTCAAGGCTCGTCAACCCCTGCTGGTAACGGGCATCGATCCCCGCCTCGTGACCGGCGAACCCGAAGCCGAGACCAGCCCCGACGACGATCCCGAAGTCCGTGCTCTTCGTGTCGGACTTCGTGTCGCTCTCCTGCGACACCCCGCCACCCTCAACCTTCGTCTTTGACGAGAGCAGGATGCCCAGCGACGGACCGGCGAACAGGCTCGGCCGGATCGAGCTACCGCCAGAGAGCGGCACGTTGACCTTCAGCAGCACCGGGATGTCGAGGTAGTTGAGCTTGACGGTCGCGGTATAGGTCGAGCCACCGACCGACAGGCTCTGCGAGGCACCCTTCATCGAGTAGAGGACCTCGGGCTGGATCGAGATGATGTCGGCCACGCCGATGTTGGCATAGGCGCCGATCACCAGCCCGGTCCGTGAGGACGTGCTCCCGGCATCGCTGCCGTTGAGGTTGGCGAAGTTGACACCGACCTTCGCGCCGAAGGCCATCGGCTTGGATTCCGACATCATGGCCTGCGCCGAGGCGTTGGAGGCGAGCCCGAGACCGGCGACGGCGACGAGCGAGGCAATCGTAACACGCTTCATACGGCAGATCTCCAGAATTTTGGAGTGAGAAAGAGGCCAACCGACAGGTTGACCGGGAACGTCAATCGGTGCAGTTCAACGCAGACCAAGCTTTTTAGGTGCGTTGGTTAGGTCGAACATAACTGACAGAAGGCGACTTGTCAAGTTTTGTTCATGTAACCCATGAAGTCGGCCGAACGCCGCACGATACGGCGGGCGATTTCTGGAAGTTTCACCGCCCGGCGACTAACTGTGCAGCGCCCGCTTGTCCACGGCGAGGGCCGCTTCCTTGATGACCTCGGGCAGCGTCGGGTGGGCGTGGACGGTTCGGGCCAGATCCTCGGCCGTCGCACCGAACTCGACGGCCAGCACCGCCTCGCCGATCATGTCGCTCGCCCTCGGGCCGACGATGAAGACGCCGAGAATCCGGTCGGTCGCGTCGTCGGCGATGATCTTGACGAAGCCGTCGCGCTCCTCCATCGCCCGCGCCCGACCGTTCGCCGAGAAGTTGAACACGCCGGTGCGAACCGTGTGGCCGCGCTCGGCGGCGCCTTCCTCGCTCAGCCCGACCCACGCGATCTCCGGCCACGTATAGACGACGAACGGAATCGCGTCGGGGTTGACGTGGCCCGGTTTGCCCGCCAGCAACTCGGCCACCGCAACGCCCTCTTCCTCGGCTTTGTGCGCCAGCATCGGCCCGTCGATCACGTCACCGATGGCCGAGATCGTCGCGACGCTGGTGCGGAAATGCCCATCGACCTGAACCCGCCCGCGCTCGGTGAACTTGACGCCGATCTCCTTCGCCCCCAACCCGTCCGCGAACGGTCGGCGACCGACGGCGACGAGCACGCGGTCGCCGGTCAGCGTCTGCGGCTGGCCTTTGGCGTCGGTGAAGGCCAGCGTGACGCCGTCGGGCGCGACTTCGGCGCCAGTGACTTTGGCGCCGAGGTGGAACGTCATCCCCTGTTTCGTTAAAATCCGCTGCGACAGTTCGCCGGCCTTGCGGTCGATGGTCCCGAGAATCGTCGGCATCGCCTCGATCACGGTCACGTCCGCGCCGAGTCGCTTCCAGACCGAGCCGAGTTCGAGTCCGATGGCGCCCGCGCCGATAACGATCAGATGCTTCGGCACTTCGGGCAGCGATAGCGCTTCCGTGGACGAGACGACGCGGTCGCCGTCGAATTTCAAAAACGGCAGCTCGATCACCTCGCTCCCCGTCGCGATCAGCAGATGCTTGCCGGTGATCGTTTGGGTCGAACCGTCTTCAGCTGTGACCTCGACGGTCGTGCCGGAGGTCAGCTTTCCCATGCCGGTGAAAACGGTGATCTTGTTCTTCTTCATCAGAAACGCGACGCCCTTCGTCATGTCGCTGACGACGGCGTCCTTGCGCTTCATCATTTCGGGCAGGTTCAGCTTGACCTCGCCGACCTCGACGCCGTGCGCCGCGAGCCCGGCGACCGCCTCGTGGAACTTCTCGGTCGATTCGAGCAGCGCCTTCGACGGGATGCAGCCGATGTTCAGGCACGTCCCGCCGAGGGCCGCGCGCTTGTCGATGATCGCTGTCTTCAGCCCGAGTTGCGCGGCCCGGATGGCGGCGACGTAGCCGCCGGGACCAGCGCCGATGACGATCAGATCGAACGGGGTGTCGCTCATGGAGAGATTCGGTTGGGAAAAGGGACAGGTGCGCCGTCGCCCCGAAAAGGCCGTGCCCAACCGGAACCGCGACAAAACAGCAGCGCCGCGACCTGTTGAAAGATCGCGGCGCTTTCTGGACCGACTGACTTAAGCGGTGGCTCCGTTCATGGATTCGACAGGCTCACCACGAACGGAGATCAACCTTGCAGCCGGTTTTCAGGAATTGCCCTCAGAGATCGAGCAGCAGCCGGGCCGGGTCTTCGATGGCGTCCTTGATCTTGACGAGAAACTGCACTGCTTCCTTGCCGTCCACCATCCGGTGATCGTACGACAGAGCCAAGTACATCATCGGCCTGATGACGATCTGATCGCCCACCACGACGGCGCGTTTGACGATGTTGTGCAGCCCGAGAATCCCACTTTGCGGCGGATTCAGGATCGGCGTGGACATCATCGAGCCGTAGATGCCGCCGTTGGAGATGGTGAACGTCCCGCCGGTCAGATCGTCGAGTCCGAGCGAGTTGTCCTGCGCTTTGGCCGCCAGCCGCTTGATCTCGCCCTCGATCCCGGCCATGCTCAGCCGGTCGGCGTCGCGGACGATGGGCACGACGAGTCCCTTCGGTCCGCCAACCGCGATGCCGATGTCGTAGTAGTGCTTATAGACGACGTCCGTCCCGCGAATCTCGGCGTTGATCTCCGGGAACGCCTTCAGCGCGGCGAGGGCGGCTTTGGTGAAGAACGACATGAAGCCGAGCCCGACTTCGTGCGTTTTGGCGAAATCGTCCTTGTACTTCGACCGCAGCGCCATCACGGCCGACATATCGACCTCGTTGAAGGTCGTCAGGATCGCCGCCGTTTGCTGCGCCTCGACCA
>JBBSVG010000462.1:0-3329 GCA_038233775.1 Bacteroidota bacterium
CTTGCGCCGCCGGTTGCCCCGCTCGCCGACCGGATTGACGGCGCGGTCGGGTGAATGTTCGGTCGATTGCCGCTGTTCTGCGGGCAGATCGGCCGTCGTCCATGCGGCCAGCACCCGTTTCCCTCCACGTTCTCCTCTCGTTATGCAACGCACCGATATCCCTTGGCAATCCGTTTACAGCTGCTCGACCGAAGTCGAGGCGCATCTGATGAAGGGCAACCTCGAATCGGCCGGGATGACGGTCGTGATCTTGTCGCGAAAAGACCACGTCAACGTCACGACCATCGGCGATCTGGCGGTGGTTGACATCATGGTTCCGGCCGAGCAAGCCGATGAAGCGCGGCAGTATATCGCCGATCAGGATCTCGACCGCGACGAATCGACGAGTTTGCCCGTCTCCGACGCCGAGCTCGAGGCCGCCGCGCTGGCCGCCGACATGCCGACCGCCGAGGCGGAGCTAACCGCCCGGCTGGCTCGTGAGGAAACCGACCGGACCGAGATGGCCGACGAGGCCGACAACTATTTCCCGAGCGAGCACGAAGCCGAGACGGACGACGAGGCTGACGCTGATGCCGAGGCGCCGGAGCCGGATCGTGTCTGAGCCGATGGCCGAAGACCAGGCGAACCCGATTCCATCAGCGGAACCGGGTTCGCCGCCGCCGACCGGGAAGCGGTCGAACCTGTTCGCTCGGGTCGCCGTCGGCGTGGTGGCCGGGCCGGTGGTGCTTGGGCTGTCCTGGCTCGGCGGCTGGCCGTTCGTCGCGATGATTTTGCTGCTGGCCGGGCTGTGTCAGTGGGAGTTCTACGGGCTGGCTCGGGCGAAAGGCGATGCGCCGAACCGGCCGCTCGGCCTAACGCTCGGGCTGCTGCTCAACGGCCTGTTTGCCTTCCGGGCGCCGGACGCGATCCTGCCGGTGCTGCTTGTCGGCGCGGCGGCGGTGCTGATGGTTGAGTTGTGGCGTCGGGTCGGCTCGCCGCTGCACAACGTCTCGGCGACACTATCCGGTGTGCTCTACCCGGCGCTCACGCTCGGCAGCGCCATCGCCATTCGGACCGGATTCGCCCCGGCACCGGGTTCGGCGCTGACGCCCGAGGCGCTGCTGTCGGTCGAGCGCGGCTTCACCGACCCGGCGATGGGCGCGTTCTTCGTCCTGTTGCTGCTGACCGTTTGGGCGAACGACACGGTCGCGTACTTCGTCGGCCGGGCATTTGGTCGGCACCGGCTGTTCGAGCGCGTCAGCCCGAAAAAATCGTGGGAAGGGTTTGCTGGCGGGTTCGTCGGCAGCGTGCTCGTCGCTGGCGCCGGGGCGGTTGCGCTGCCGATCCCGTGGCTGACGGCCGGGTACGCCGTTGCGCTCGGGATGCTCGTCGGACTGTTCGGTCCGATGGGCGATCTGGTCGAATCGCTGTTGAAGCGCGATGCCGGGGTCAAGGATTCGTCCGCGATGATCCCCGGCCACGGCGGCTTCCTCGACCGGTTCGACTCGCTCGCGTTTCTGCTACCGCTGATCTACGCTTGGCTGTATTGGCTCGCCCGCTGATCCCGTTCACTTTGGCTCCGCCTCCCATGAATCTGGCTTGGCACCGCGTCGATCTGTCGCTCCGCCACCTGTTCCGCATTTCGCGCTCGGCCGTCGCGACCACCCCAACGGTGCAGGTCACGTTCTCGCACGACGGCATCACCGGCCACGGCGAGGCGAGTCCGTCCAAACGCTACGGCCAGTCGCCCGAGTCGGTCGAATCGGCGCTGGCGAAGCTCGATCTGGCCGCCGCGCTGGCCGATCCGTATCGGCTCGAAGATCTCGACGCCTATCTAATCGAGACGATTCCGGCTGAACCGGCGGCGCGTGCGGCGGTCGAGATGGCCGTCACCGACTGGATCGGCCGTTCGCTCGGCCAGCCGCAATGGCGACTCTGGGGACTCGATCCGGGTCGCGCGCCGGTCACGTCGTTCACCATCGCCATCGATTCGCCCGATGCGATGGCCGAGCGGGTCCGGGAAGCCGACGCCTACGCGGTGCTGAAGATCAAGCTCGGCGGTCCCGACGACCGGGGCGTGATCGAGGCGATTCGGCGCGTCACGGACAAGCCGATTCGGGTCGATGCGAACGAAGGATGGAGCCGCGAACAGGCCGTCCGCGAGATCGAGTGGCTGGCCGGACAAGGCGTTGAGTTCGTCGAGCAACCGCTGCCGGCGGGCGATCTCGACGGGACGCGCTGGGTCCACGAACGCTCCGCGCTGCCGCTGTACGCCGACGAGAACGCGGGCACGTCGGCCGATCTGCCCGCTTTGGTCGGCGCGTTCGATGGGATCAACATCAAGCTGATGAAGTGCGGCGGACTGCGCGAGGCGCTGCGGATGACGCACACGGCTCGGGCGCTCGGGTTGAAGCTGATGATCGGCTGCATGATCGAGTCGAGCGTCGCGATTACGGCCGCCGCGCAGCTCACGCCGCTGCTCGATCACGCCGATCTCGACGGGAACCTGCTCGTCACCAACGACCCGTATCGCGGCGTGACGCTCGACGCAACGGGCCGATTGGTCCTGCCGACGACGCCCGGCCTCGGCGTCTATCCGCTCGCCCACCATCAGCCGCTCTGAGCGCGTGCCGACGATCTTCGTGACGCACAAGCTCGGTCCGGTGGCCCGTCAGTCGTTGCTGGACGGCTTGCCGGTCGGCTGGAACGCCGTTTTCGCCGCCGAGCAGCCCGACGCGCTCCACACGGCCGAGGTTGTCTTTGGCTGGCGCGATCTGGCCGGGTTGCCCGATTCGGCTCCAGCGCTTCGCTGGGTCCACTCGCCGAGCGCTGGCGTCGATCATCTGCACGGCGCCGCACTGTGGCAGAGCGGCGTCACGCTGACGAACTCGCCCGGCGTGTACGACGCGATGATGGCCGAGCATGGGCTGATGCTGATTTTGGCGCTCGCCCGGCGACTCCCGGCGGCGATCACCGGTCAAAGCGCTGGCCGCTGGGTCGCCGACGGATTGTTCCACCGACCGGCCCGAGCCGGTGCGGACGAGTCGGCGGCGCGGCTGCCGGTCGAACTCGACGGCCAGATGCTGACGATTGTCGGCTACGGCCACATCGGCCGGGCGATTGCCCGCCGCGCCCGAGCGTTCGGCCTAACGGTCATCGGTGTCCGCCGCCGCCCGCGTCCCGACGAGCCGATGGATGCGTTCGCCGACGAACTCGTCGCCGTTGCCGACCTGCCGACGGTGCTGCCGCGAACCGATATTCTGCTGCTCGTCGCGCCGCTGACCGACCAAACGCGTGGGCTGATCGGTCGCGCAGAACTCCGTCTGTTGCCGCCGGGCGCGTTCGTCGTC
>JBBSVG010000463.1:0-3328 GCA_038233775.1 Bacteroidota bacterium
ACGCCCAACAAGGCGCGTCTGGGCGCGAACGCGCTCCTCGGCGTGTCGCTCGCCGTCGCCCGCGCCGCGGCGCTCAGCCTCAAGCAGCCGCTCTTCCGCTACCTCGGCGGCCCCAACGCGCGGACGCTGCCGGTGCCGATGATGAACATTCTCAACGGCGGCGCGCACGCCGACAACAACGTGGACTTCCAAGAGTTCATGGTCATGCCGGTCGGCGCCGACTCGTTTTCCCAAGCGTTGCAGATGGGCGCCGAGGTGTTCCACACGCTGAAGAAGGTGCTGAAGAGCAAGGGCTACAACACCTCCGTCGGCGACGAGGGCGGGTTCGCGCCGAACCTGAAGAGCAACGAGGAAGCGCTCGAAGTCGTCTTGGAAGCGATCAGCCGGACGAACTACCGCATCGGCGAGGATCTGATGATTGCGCTCGACCCGGCTGCGAGCGAGTTCTTTCAGGACGGGCACTACGTCTTCAAGAAGAGCGACGGGCGCAAGCTGACGAGCGAGCAGATGGTCGCCTACTGGGCCGATTGGGCGCGGCAATACCCGATCATCTCCATCGAAGACGGGCTGTCGGAGAATGATTGGGACGGCTGGGCGATGCTGACCGAGCAGATCGGCGACCACGTCCAATTGGTCGGCGACGACCTGTTCGTCACAAACACGGTCCGCTTGCAGGAAGGGATCGACCGAGGCTGCGGCAACTCGATCTTGATCAAGGTCAACCAGATCGGGACGCTGACCGAGACGCTCGAAGCCATCGAACTGGCGAAAGAGAACGGCTACACCGCCGTCATCAGCCACCGCTCGGGCGAGACCGAGGACACGACCATCGCCGACATCGCCGTCGGGACCAACGCCGGGCAGATCAAGACCGGCTCGCTTTCGCGGACCGACCGGATCGCCAAGTACAACCAGTTGCTGCGGATCGAAGAAATGCTCGGCGGGAGCGCTCGCTTCCCCGGTCTGAGCGCGTTCCAGATCGAACCGACCCACCCGTCCTGACCCTTTTGCCGGAGCGACCCGTCATGCGCTTCTCCCCCGCCCGCTGGCCGACTGCCGAAAACAGTCCCCGGCTGGCCCGTCTCCGCCGTCGGCTGACGATGCCGAAGGCGCTGCGAAACCCGCGCACGATGCTCGCGCTGACGGTCGGCGTGCCGCTGGTGCTCGTGATTCTGTTCGGCAACCGGGGCGTAGTCATGCGGCTGAAGCTGGCGCGGGACCGGGCGGCGCTGACGGCGCAGATCGCCGCCGAGCACGACCGGCACGACCGGTTGGCTGGCGAGATCGCCCGACTCCGCTCCGATCCGGCCACGCTCGACCGGGCCGCACGAGAGAAGTACGGTATGGCCCGAGACGGCGAGATCGTTTACAAGCTGCACCCCGTTCAGGAGTAATCCTGTTTCAGAGCACAGGCATTCGCACCACCGTTGCCTGTCGAAGGGCGGCGGCGGTGGCTCCGTTCATGGATTCTGCGGCAGCGGAACGCTACCGCCCAGGCTCACCACGAACGGAGGATTGGCTTGCAGATCGACTGTCAAGAATTGATGTAAGTGCCCCGGAATGGCGTTCGAGGGTCGCCCGCCCGTCCCGATGGTGCTCGGGGTCGCCCGCCCGTCCCGATGGTGCTCGGGGTCGGCGGGCGCGGTCCATTGTCTATAGGTGCTGTCTGCGTGCCGACTGTTCCCCCTGCTTCTGCGCTCTCGCCGCTGGCCGAGCGGCTCCGTCCCCGCACGCTCGGCGAGGTGGCCGGGCAGCGCCACCTGATCGGGTCGGGCGGACCGCTGGCGGCGCTCGTCGGTCGCGGCGCGTTGCCGAGTTTGATTCTCTGGGGTCCGCCCGGCGTCGGCAAGACGACGCTGGCTGGGCTGCTGGCTGGGGCCGTCGGGGCGACGTTCATCCCGCTCAATGCCGTCACCAGCGGCGTCAAGGATGTGCGCGAGGCGATTGAACAGGCGGCTACGGCCGGTGCCGACGCGCCGCGCACGGTGCTGTTCATCGACGAGATCCACCGGTTCAACAAGGCGCAGCAGGACGCGCTGTTGGGCGCCGTCGAGCGCGGCGTCGTGACGCTGATCGGGGCGACGACCGAGAACCCGGCGTTTACGGTCATCCCGCCGCTGCGCTCCCGCTGTCAGGTCTATCGGCTCGAATCGCTCTCGGCCGCCGATCTGCGAGCGCTGCTGGACCGGGCGCTTGTGACCGATCCGGCGCTGATCGGACTCGAGTTGCCCGACTCGGAGGCGACGCGGCTGGTCGAACTCTCCGGCGGCGATGCCCGAACGCTGCTGAACGGGCTGGAAGCGGTCGCGCTGCTGTTGCCGCCGGGCAAGAGTCGGGTCGTGACCAAAGCGACGGTCGAGGCGGCGTTGCAGCGGCGGTTGCCGGATTACGAGGCGACCGGCGAGGGTCACTTCGACACGATCTCGGCGTTCATCAAGAGCGTGCGCGGGTCGGACCCCGATGCGGCGCTGCATTATCTGGCCCGGATGCTCCACGCCGGCGAAGACCCGGTCTTCATCGCCCGGCGATTGATCCTGCTCGCCAGCGAGGACATCGGCAATGCCTCGCCGAACGGGCTGGTGCTGGCCGTCGCGGCGGCGCAAGCGGTCGAGCGGATCGGGCTGCCCGAGGGGCGCATTCCGCTGGCCCAAGCGACGACCTATTTGGCCGGTCAGCCGAAGAGCAACGCCGCCTATTTGGGCATCGACGCCGCGCTGGCCGACGTCAAAAGCGGTCGCGGCGGACCGATCCCGGCCCATCTGCGGAACGCGCCGGTCGCGGAAATGCGGAGTCGCGACGGCAACGGCGTCGGCTACCGCTACGCGCATGACTACGCCGACGGGTTCGCCGGACAGGACCACCGCCCCGAGGCGCTCCGCAACGTGACGTACTATCATCCGACCGAGCACGGTGCCGAGAAGGCCACCCGCGACCGGTTGCGGCTCTGGTGGCCGAAGCGCTACGGCTGATCGACGACGAACGAACCGCACGACGGCTGTTTTCGGTTGTCCCTCTGTCACCGTCGGCGACCAGATTCCTTTTTCTCCCCGTTTTACCCAACCGTCCATGCCCACCGCAGACCAGTTGGCCGTCGGGATCGACCTCGGCGGGACGAGCATCAAGGCCGGCCTCGTGACCCGAAGCGGCGGCGTCGTCCGCGATCTGTCGCTGCCGACCGAGGCCGAGCGCGGCCCGGATCACGTCGTCGGCCAACTCACGAACGCGGTCGAGAAGCTGTTCAACGGCGACGGGATCGGTCGGGCGCAGGTGCTCGGCGTCGGGATCGGCTCGCCCGGCGCGGTCACGCTCGATGGCGGTTCGGTCGGCT
>JBBSVG010000464.1:0-3323 GCA_038233775.1 Bacteroidota bacterium
AAAGGCGACCTGACCAGCCGGTCGAGTCGCCTCTGCTTACAGATGACAAAAGCGCCGGGGCATTCCCCGGTCGCCGCTAAACGCTCTCGATCCGCACGATCTCGGGCACGGCTCGCTTGATCGCCTGCTCGACGCCAGCCCGGAGCGTCATCGTGCTCATCGGACACGAGCCGCACGCGCCAAGCAAGCGCAGCTCGACGATGTTGTCCTCGGTGATCCCGGCCAACTCGACATCGCCGCCGTCGGCCTGCAAATACGGACGAACCGTTTCGAGCGCGGCCTCGACCGATTCGCGCAGCGGGTGCGTGATCATCGCCAGCGGGGTCGGATCGACCAACGCCTCGGCCTCGCCCGATTTCTTGCCTTTCAACAGATCCAGCAGGTTCATCGTCGCCTCTTGTCTTCTCTCTGCCGTCGCGCATCAAATCTACATCGACTTCCAGCAATCTGCGTTCCCGCTTCAGCTATAGAGAATCTCGACCCGTTTGGTCGGCGCCAGCCCGGCATTGCGGATCGACACCTGCTGCGCCATCGCCTCGGCCAGCTTCGTCAGCACATGGGCCGCAACGCTGTCCGGCTCGTCGGCGACGATAGGACGACCGGCGTCGCCGCCCCGAGCGATGCGCGAGTCAATCGGGTTCTCGCCCAGAAACGGAACGCCGATCTCGTCGGCGTAGCGACTGCCGCCGCCGCAGCCGAAGATATCGTAGCGTGTGCCGGTGTCGGGCGCAATGAAGTAGCTCATGTTCTCGATCACGCCGAGCACCGGGACGTTGATGTTCGGGTTGCGGAACATCCCGACGCTCTTGCGGACGTCGGCCAACGCCACGTCCTGCGGCGTCGTGACGATGACCGCGCCGGTCAGCGGGACCGACTGAACCAGCGTTAGGTGAATGTCGCCGGTGCCTGGCGGCAGGTCGTAGAGCAGGTAATCCAGCTCGCCCCACTCGACATCGGACATGAACTGCTTCAGCGCCGACGACGCCATCGGGCCGCGCCAGACGACCGCCTGCTTCGGGTCGATCAGAAATCCGATGCTCATCAGCTTAATCCCGAACGCCTCCAGCGGGATCATCTTCTTGGCCGCCGTGATCCGGGGCTGGACGCCGTGCAGCCCGAGCATTGTCGGGATCGACGGACCGTAGATGTCGGCGTCGATCAGCCCGACCCGAGCGCCCAGCCGGGCGAGCGCGACAGCGAGGTTGACCGCAACCGTGCTCTTGCCGACGCCGCCCTTGCCGCTGGCGACGGCAATCGTGTTCCGCACGCCGGGCAACAGCGCCGCGCCTTTGTCTTTCAGCGTCGTTACGTTGCTCGTCATGCGCGCCTCGACCGCCGTCACGCCGGGCAGCTTGCCCACATACAACTCACACGCGGCCTTCAATTGGTCTTTCACCGGACAGGCCGGCGTCGTCAGCACGACGTCGAATGAGACGCGACCGCCGTCGATGCGCATGTTCTGGACGAACCCGAGCGCAACGATGTCTCGACGGAGATCGGGGTCTTCCACCTGACGCAGGGCATCGAGGACGAGGGCTTCGTTGAGAGTCGGCATCTTGTCGGATTCAGTCGGAAAAAGGGTTCGATAGAGCGGCAGGTCGGCTCAAGGATTACGCCGGAGCAGTGCTGTCAGCCCTGTCTGCCCGACAGAGATCCACATGGCGCTTGACAAGTTGCTCCGAATCCGCTATCTTTGCAGGCTCTTTTGAACCCGGCGCCATTTCCGCGCCCCGACAGCACGCAGAGGTTATCCCTTGCCGACGATTCAACAGTTGGTCCGCCACGGCCGCACGAAGGCCGTCGAGAAGACCAGCGCCCCGGCGCTCGACGCCTGCCCGCAGAAGCGGGGCGTCTGCACCCGTGTTTACACGACGACGCCGAAGAAGCCGAACTCGGCGCTCCGCAAGGTCGCCCGTGTCCGGTTGAGCAACAACATTGAGGTTACCGCCTATATCCCCGGCGAGGGCCACAACCTGCAGGAGCACTCGATTGTCCTCATCCGGGGCGGTCGTGTGAAGGACCTGCCGGGCGTGCGCTACCACATCGTTCGCGGGACGCTCGACTCCAACGGCGTCAACGACCGCAAGCGCAGCCGCTCGAAGTACGGCGCCAAGCGGCCGAAGCCGGGTCAGCCCGCGCCGACCGGCAAGGGTGGTAAGGGCGGCAAGGTCGTCGCGAAGAAGAAGTAGTCTTTCATCACCAGAGACGCGCGGTCGTCGCGGTGGCGGAGCCCTGATCGGGGCTGCCGACCGTCGGCGACCGCATTCCAGCACGGAGCAGAGCGTTGCGCAAGCACAAGACCAGCAAGCGGCAGATCCTGCCGGACCCGATCCACGGCGATCTGCTCGTGGCGAAGTTCGTCAACAGCCTGATGTACGGCGGCAAGAAGAGCACGGCCCAGGGCGTGTTCTACGAAGCGATGGAGCTGATCGAGAAGCGGACCAGCACCGAGGGTGTCGAGGTGTTCCGCAAGGCGATGAACAACGTCCAGCCGATGGTCGAGGTCCGCTCCCGCCGAGTCGGTGGCGCGACCTACCAGGTGCCGAGCGAGGTTCGTCCCGAGCGGCGCATGGCGCTCGCCATCCGCTGGGTGATCGACTACTCCCGTCGCCGGGCCGACAAGAGCATGGCGCAGAAGCTCGCCAACGAACTGGTCGCCGCTGCGGCCAACGAGGGCGGCGCCGTCAAGAAGAAGGACGACACGCACCGGATGGCTGAGGCCAACAAGGCCTTCTCGCACTTCCGCTGGTAGCACCGGGTTTTTCCGTCTGGCACAGCGGTTGCCAAGTGGCGACCGCCCCGCAGATGGGCACCCCACCACCCGCCGGACGATAGTTCGGAGAAAGGGACGCACGTAACGGCTCGGGGGTTTCGAGTCGTTAGAGGCACAGAGATCGTTCCCCGAGTCGAGAGGCACCGCCTCCCGCTGTCGGGTTGAGCGCGACCTGCTGCCTCGGCGGGTCGCGCTCTTGGCGTCTAAGGGGCAGGTGGGTTCAGAGTTGATGCGCAGGTAAAACGGAGCGAACGACGACTATGCCTCGGAAACATTCTCTCGACCGGACGCGAAACATCGGCATCTCGGCCCACATCGATGCGGGTAAGACGACGACCACCGAGCGCATCCTGTTCTACACTGGCGTGCTGCACCGCATGGGCGAAGTCCACGACGGCGGCGCGACGATGGACTGGATGGAGCAGGAGAAAGAGCGGGGAATCACGATCACCTCTGCTGCCACGACCTGCTTCTGGAAGGGCTCGAAGCTGCAGTACCCGGAGCACCGGATCAACATCATCGACACGCCGGGCCACGTCGACTTCACCGT
>JBBSVG010000465.1:0-3319 GCA_038233775.1 Bacteroidota bacterium
GCGGTCGCCGAACAGGTCGTGGCGCGGATCGAACAGCGCGACGGCTCGGGTCGCGGCGCCCAAGCCGGTCAGCGGGAACAGGAATCGGTCGCGGCTGAACCGGGCGATCAGCGCACCCAACCGGGCGACGAGCGCCGCCTCGCTGCGGTTGTCTCGGGCGCCGACCCGTCGGGTCGCCAGTCGGATCAGTTCATCGACCAGCGACGACGCGGCGGCGGTCAGGTCGGGCCGGTCGCGCAGAAACGCCGTGCGGGCCTCGACCATGTCGCGTTCGTAGGCGCCGATCCGGCCGAGCACCCGGTGGCGAATCAACCCCTCGCCCATCGGCGGCGGCGGTTCGACGTCGAGGAGCAGCTCGGAGATCGCGGCCGATTCCTCGTCGGCCAGCCCGAAAAAGGTGCCCAGCCGACGGTCCCAGAACGGCAGATCCGGCAGCGCCGCCCGCAGGATCGACTCGGGGACGGGCGGATCGACCGGCTGCACGTTCGCCAACCCATCAGCGCCGACGAGGGCGGTGGCGACGAGGGCGCGGACGGGTCCGCTGGCGAACAAATAGAGCGCATCGCCGGACGCCGGACTGCCGCCGCGACCCGTCGGCAGCGCACCCGAGAGGGCGGCTTCGACGGCGTCGGGCGGCAGTTGGACCCACCAGAACCGGGCGGTCATGGGCCGACCGTCAGGAGGCGACGCGGGTGACGCGGAAGACGCGACCGCGACCCGCCGGACCGGCCGACGATTCGGCTTCGATCCGCCCCGCCGCCGTCAGCCCGTCGGCCGTGGCGATCCGGGCCATGAGCGAGTCGCGGGTAGCTGGCGAGACATTCAGCGCGCTCAGATCGACGCCGCTGACCGTTTCGGGCTGGACATCGGCAGCGCCCGCAGCCGCGACCGGCGTCACGTCGGTCGAGAAGCACGGCGCCGCGATGCAGCGCATCCCGTTGTCGCGCAGGACATACACCGTCTCGGTCCCGACCGTCGAAGGATCGTCCGAGGCGGCCGAGCGGGCGCCGTTGCAAGCCATCATCGCGGCGGGAAGCAAGACCAGCAGAGCGGCGCGGATCAGCATGGAGGTTTTGTCGATTTGGAGATTACGGCAGCAGCTTGGTCACGCGAACGACGATGTCGGTGTACGGATACCCGTTGTGTTCCCGGCGGACCGACTCGATCCGCGCTTCGACGGTCACGCCGCCCTCGAACAGTCGGCTGTAAATCCGCTGCGCTTCGTCCTGGTCCACATGCAAAGCCGACAGGTCCATATCCGTCGCGCGGACCAAAACGTTGGACTGTCCGGTTGGCAAGACGTCCAACGTCGGGCAGGGGAACGTGATGCACCGAATCCCGTTGTCACGAACGGTGTAAACCGGATTGCTGGGCGAATCGACCGGCGGATCGGTTGGGGCGCCGCCGCGTTCGCAACCGGCGAGGAGCAGCAGGGCGAGCGGGAGCAGCTTGAGACGGGTCATAAAACCTCCGGGTGAGTTTGGGTGGTTGGCTCCGGCAAGATAACGCGGCGGCGGCCCAGCGCAAGCGGTTACGCCAGTTCGGACCAGCGGGCCATGTCGCGGTCGAGTTTCGCGTCGATGGCGGCGATGTCGGCGCAGAGCCGTTGGACGCGGCCAAAATCGGCCGCCGCCTTCGCCAACTCCGCCTCCAGCTTGACCTTCTTCGCCTCGGCGCCGCTAATGGCGGCCTCTAAGTCGCTCAGCTCTTTTTGCTCTTTGAACGACAGCTTCTTCTGCGCGGTCGGCGGTTGGGCGGCGATGGGCGGGCTCGGCGCCGGTTTCGCCCGTGCCGCTTCCGATTCAGCGGCCTGATCGGCGGCGCGGCGTTCGAGATACGCCGAATAGTTGCCCGGAATCTCGCGCACCTCGCCGTCGCCTTCGAGCCGGAACAAGTGCTGCACGGTTCGGTCGAGGAAATAGCGGTCGTGCGAGACGGCGATCAGGGCGCCGGGGAAGGTGTCCAAATACTCCTCCAGCGCGGTGAGGGTTTGGATGTCGAGATCGTTGGTCGGCTCGTCGAGCACGAGCACGTTCGGCGCGGCCATCAGGATTCGCAGCAGATACAACCGGCGCCGCTCGCCGCCGCTCAGCCGACCGATCTCGGCGTACTGCATCGCCGGCGGGAACAGGAACCGTTGCAGCATTTGGCCGGCCGTGATGAGCTGGCCGTCGGCGGTCTGGATGTTCTCGGCCACCTCGCGGATGTAGTCGATCACCCGCATCTGGTCGTTCAGCGCCCGACTCTCCTGGTCGTAGTAGCCGAGCACGACCGTCTGGCCGATCTCGACCCGACCCGAGTCCGGCGCCAGTCGGCCGACGAGCATATCGAGCAGCGTCGTCTTGCCGGAGCCGTTGGGTCCGATGATCCCGAGCCGGTCGCCGCGTTCGAGCGCGTAGGAGAAGTCGCGGATCAGCGGCTGGCCGCCGTAGCCTTTCGAGACGCCGTGCAACTCGACGATCTTCGACCCAATCCGGCGCGACCCGGTGGCGATGTCGAGCGCCTCGGCGTCCTTTTCTTTGGGCTGCGCGAGCAGCGTTTCCGCCCGACCCACCCGCGCCTTTTGCTTGGTTGAGCGGGCTTTGGCGCCGCGACGGAGCCACGCCAACTCGCGCCGGGCGAGGTTGTCGCGCTTCTCGCCCGCGACCGCCCGCAGCGCGTCCTGCGCCTCTTTCGCCTCCAGATAATCGGAATACCCGCCGGTAAACGACTGGATCGCGCCCCGGTCGAGTTCAAAGATCCGGTTCGTCACGCGGTCCAAGAAATACCGGTCGTGCGTGACGAGCAAGAGCGCGCCGGGGTAGCGCTGGAGGTACGTCTCGAGCCACGCGACCGTGTCGGCGTCCAGATGGTTGGTCGGTTCGTCGAGAATCAGCAGGTCGGGTCGGGTCAGCAGCGCGTGGGCGAGGGCGACGCGGCGGCGCTGTCCACCGGAGAGCTTGCCCATCGGCGCCGAGGTGTCGGTCAACCCGAGCTTGCCGAGGACGATCCGAGCGTCGGTTTCGAGTTCCCACGCCCCGGCCGCTTCGAGTTCAGAACCCAGTTCCGAGACACGGCGGAGCAGCGATTCGTCGGCGCCGTTGTGGGCGAGCGCGTCGCAGGCGGCTTCGTAATCGTGCAAGAGCGCCATCGCCCCGCCGGACGCCGAAAAGATCGCGTCGAGCACGGTTTGCTCGGGGATGAACGGCGGATTCTGCGGCAGATACGCGACCGTTCGGCCGTTCATGATCGAGATGCGACCGGTGTCCGGCGGCTCGATCCCGGCGATGACTTTTAATAAGGTCGTCTTGCCCGAGCCGTTCAGCCCGATCAGGCCGAC